>CAZOTD010000021.1:0-17011 GCA_964582685.1 uncultured Treponema sp.
TGCAATGCCCACACCTTCTCCCTTTCTGGCCAAAACACACTTGAAAAACAGACGCTGAACCGAAAGTCGCCGAAGACTAGAAATTCCAACATCGCCAAGCATATTTCTCCATATCCGCCTGCGTTTAATTTCCGCAGTAGAAGAAAGCATAGACATTGCACTTATTTATGAACCAAACGTTCAGCGTAAATAGGCTACAATTAATTTCTTAGAATTATACACGAGCAAGAGAATTTCTGTCAATTATTCAAAAAATGAACAAAAAAAACCCACTATATTGATTATTTCTTCCTCTATAAAAAAGTCAATAAGGAAATATCAATTTCCGAATTGACTTTTTAGCACGATTTTGCAACGAAGTGAAAAATCGCAAGTTATATAAAAGTTTGCCTGCAAATCAGTTTGCCACAAACTTGAAAAGATAAAAACTGACGACATTTTAGGCAGTTTTGCTCTTAAACTTCTCTACTTAACCAGAAACTTCCTCAAACTTTAAATCAAAACGCATAGAAGAGCCTGTCAGATTTGACTGAACGGTTACCTGCTTTTTTTTGCGGTTTACGCGGACAATGTTTCCTTCAAAACCTAACAAAGGGCCAGAAATAACTTTTATTCTTTGCCCTGTCGTAAACTGAACTTTGGAAACGCCCCACATTTCGCCGTTATATATGAAAAGTTCAAGTTCTTTTAAATCGTCACCTTGAATTTCTGAAGGATTTTGGTTGTCGTACAAAATTCTGCAAAAGCCTTTCACCTTTTTAAGAATCTGCAAAAACTCTGGACTAAGATTTTCAACTGAAAAAAATATGTAACCAGGAAAAATCGGAGCGTAAAACCAGCCTCGCTTTTTGGTAAAAAGTTTTCGTTCAAAAAAGAAGAATTTTGTGCTTGGAAAAAGTTCCCTCGTCGCTTCTTCTGCTTCTTCTTTAAACGACTTTTCTTGACTAGTAAGAACCATCACGCAATAATATTTCATAAAATTCAAACCTAAAAAAGAAAGTCGAAATTCAAACCAATCCGGTTGTTTCGTCAATTCCCATCATAATATTTAAACATTGAACAGCGGCACCTGATGCGCCTTTTCCAAGATTATCGAATCGGGTTGTAACAACAATTCGCTCGTCATTTCCATATACAAAGATTTGCATTTGATTTGTTTCGGCTAAAGTATTTGCAGGAATGAATTGTTCTTGCAAAGTTCCTTCTCCCATAAAGCTCGCAACTTTTACAAAATTACTTTCTGCATAATGTTCACAAAACATTTTCCAAACATCATTAGCCAAAACTTTTTTTGAAAGCAATCGTGAATGTAAACCAACTGTTACAGTCATTCCTTGAAAATAATCACAAACATAAGGATTAAAAACTGGTTCAAAATCAAGACCTGCAATTTTTTTCATTTCGGGCAAATGTTTGTGCATTTGCGTTAATGCGTACAATCTCGGAGATTCTAAATTGATATCTCGATTTTTATCTTCATATTGTGCGATTGCTTTTTTTCCCGCTCCAGAATATCCGCTTACTGCGTGAACAACGACAGGATAATCTTTTGGAAGGATTCCCGATTTTATAAGCGGATACGCAATTGCGACAAATCCAGAAGCATAACAACCTGGAACTGCAACTCGTTTTGAGCAACTAATTTTTTCGCGAAAAGATTTGTCAAGTTCCGGAAATCCATAAGCCCAAGAAGGATTTGTTCTGTGTGCAGTTGAAGCATCGATAATTTTTGTTTTTGGATTTGTACAAAGCGAAACAGATTCTATACTTGCAGAATCTGGCAAACACAAAAAAGTAAAATCAGATTCATTTATCATTTTTGCTCTTTCAACGGAATCTTTTCGTTTTTCTTCGTCGATTTGTAGAATTTCAATATCGTCACGATTTTCAAATCGTTCATAAATTTTTAATCCAGTAGTTCCTTCTTTTCCGTCAATAAAAACTTTGTATGCCATGATTTTCCTCGTGCTGCAACTTTTTTTTAAAAAATTCATTTTTTTATCTTTTTATTATAGAAAGTTTTGAAACAAAGGTAAACTAAAGAATTAAAAAACGCTTGACATGTTAAAAAAAATTCTAATTTCTCCATTATATATATTCAAGTAAATACTTTGACTTTATGCTTTTCAGTCTTTTGAATTAAAAAAATGATGTCGTTTTTTTTGTATAGAAATTTACTAAATTACAATTTATACTATTGACGACAAGAACAAATTCTTAATAAGAAGCGCAATAAGAACTTTGTAAAATGTGTCAAACTTTTTAAGTAGGAGATTTTTATGGAACAAAAAGCAATGTACAACATTTCGTATGGAATTTTTGTACTTGGTTCAACTGATGGGGAAAAAATTAATGCTTGTATCACGAACACTTGTATTCAAGTTGCTAATGACCCTGTTAGAATTGCAATTTCTGTGTTGAACAAAAACTTGACTTGTGATTTTATAAAAAAGTCGAAAGTTTTTAGTCTTTCAATTTTAGATAAAACAACTTCTTTTGAACTTATCAAGCATTTTGGTTTTCAAAGTGGAAGAGATGTTAATAAATTTGCAGATTTCCCGTATGAACTTGATAATAATAATTCGCCTTTTATCAAGAGTTCTGTTTGTTCTGTTTTACAATGTAAAGTTCTTTCAAGCCAAGATTTAGGAACTCACACACTTTTTATTGCAGAAGTTCAAGACGCAAAACTTTTAAGCACAGAGCCGCCATTAACTTACGCATATTATCAATCGAACTTAAAACCAAAACAAACAATTAATAAAGAGAAAAAAATTATCGGTTGGCGTTGCAAAATTTGCGGTTATGAATATATGCAACCGGAACTTCCAAAAGATTATGAATGTCCTCTTTGTGGTCATCCAGCAGAAGATTTTGAACCAATTTACGAAGAATAAATAATTTTTCTCAAATCCAAATCGTTCAATGTAAAATTTGAAGCACTAAATTTAAAACTTTTGTCATTGAACGATTTTTATTAAAATGCAACATTATTGATAATATGTAGCGATAATGTTCAACAAAAATTATCTTGTCATCTTTCGATAAACTGTTCGTTTTGGAACGCCAGCGTCTTCACCAAATTGTTCCTTTTTCCATTCGGCATATTCAGACCAGTTTCCTTCAAAAAAGCGAACTTCAGAATTATTTTCAAATGCCAAAATGTGTGTGCAAATTCTATCAAGGAACCAACGGTCATGACTTACAACTAATGCACAGCCAGCAAAATCCTCAAGGGCTTCTTCTAAAGCACGAACTGTTTGAACATCAAGATCATTTGTCGGTTCGTCAAACAAAAGAACATTTCCACTTTCTTTTAACATCATTCCAAGGTTAAGACGATTTTTTTCTCCACCAGAAAGAACGCTTACTTTTTTATTTTGGTCTGCCCCTGAAAAATTAAACCAACCGCAATATGCGTGAGCATTTACTTCGCGAATGCCACCTTCTAACGCACGCCCTTTTTCATCAACGGCTCCGAGTTTTACTAAATCTGCGCCACCGCCAAGAGTTTCGTAAACTGTTTTGTTCATATCAAGATTTGAACGCATTTGATCAACGTAAACCAATTTTACAGTTTGCCCGATTTTTATAGTTCCAGAATCTGGTTTTTCGCCACCTTCCATTCCAGCAGCATCAACTATCATTTTAAAAAGTGTTGTTTTGCCGGCCCCGTTTGGACCAACAATTCCAACAATCGCACCTGCAGGAATATGAACATTCAGATTTTCAAAAAGAAGTTTGTCGCCAAAAGATTTTGAAAGTCCTTCAAAATCGATAACTTGATTTCCAAGTCGAGGTCCGGCTGGAATTGAAATTTGCGTATCTTTAAGTTGCGTTTTTGAACCTTGTGCCATCAATTCGTTGTAGCGCGTAATGTGTTCTTTGTGTTTTGCTTGACGCCCTTTTGCTCCCATGTGAATCCATTCCAATTCACGCTGAATTTCTTTTTGTCTTTCTGATTCATGTTTGTTTTCAAGAGTAAGGCGTTGATTTTTTTGTTCAAGCCAAGAAGAATAGTTGCCCTTAAATGGATAACCTTCGCCTCTGTCAAGTTCCAAAATCCAACCTGCAACATCGTCTAAAAAATATCTGTCGTGCGTAATTGCAATAACAGTTCCCGAATAATCGTGAAGATGTTTTTCAAGCCAAGCAACAGTTTCTGCATCAAGGTGATTTGTAGGTTCATCAAGAAGAAGAATATCTGGCTTTTGAAGAAGAAGCCGACATAATGCAACTCGACGACGCTCTCCACCAGAAAGGACATCTACAATTTGATTAGATGGCGGACATCTAAGAGCGTCCATTGCAAGTTCAAGATTGTTATCAAGATTCCAGGCGTCTGCAGCATCTAGTTTTTCTTGAATTTCTGCTTGGCGAGCACAAAGTTTATCAAAATCGGCATCTGGGTCGCCAAATGCTTCGTTTACTTTATCAAATTCTTCTAGCAAATCTGTAATTGGCTTTACGCCTTCTTTTACAATTTCCATAACGGTTTTGCCAGATTCAAGTTGAGGCTCTTGTTCAAGATAACCTATTGTATAACCTGGTGCTAAACTTGTTTCTCCAGTAAAGTCTTTATCAACTCCAGCAAGGATTTTAAAAAGCGATGATTTTCCAGAACCATTCGCTCCGATAACTCCAATTTTCGCACCATAATAATATGAAATACCAATATTTTTTAAAACAACTTTTGTTCCATACGCACGACTTACATCATTCATCGTGTAAATAATTTTTTTGTCATCAAATGTCTTTGCCATATTTTTAATTTATCTGAAATAGTGGAATTTTGCTAGAGCCATTTTGTTTGATTATGTAAACTTTGAAATGTTTGCAAAGTTTTTCGTTATAAAAAATTATTTTAACAACAAAGTTCTTTTGCCTTTAATTTTATTTTTTCTTGAATTATGGAAATTGACTTTTCTGGATTTTCTGTGTTGTAATTTTCGCGAATTATGTTTACAAAAACTGAACCAGCGACAATGGCGTAAACATGTGGGGCAATTAACTTTGCTTGTTCTGCACTTGTAATTCCAAAGCCACCAAGAATTTTTGCACCATCAGCGGAAGTTTTATCAATAAAATCTAACATTTCTTGGGTTATCACAGTTTTACTTCCTGTAATTCCTGCTCTAAGTGCAGTGTAAATATATTCAAATTTTTGGCTAGTCATTTTTTTTAGTCGCTCATCTGTCATCGAAGGTGCGGCTACAGGAATATTATAAATTCCAAATTTCTTGCAAGATGCAGTAAGTCCTTCATCACAATCAAACGGCAAATCTGGAACTATCAATCCTGCGACACCTGATTCCGCTGCCATTTTTACAAAATTTTCTACACCTGGGCGATAAACCAAAGCAGCATAAGTCATAATAAAAATCAGAACTTCTGGATAAAGACGATGTATTTGCGCTATAAATTCCATTCCTTGTTTTACTGTATATTTTCTTGCAAGAACAGTTGAACACGCTGTTTGAATTGCAACACCGTCCGCACTTGGATCACTGAATGCAAGTTGAACTTCAAGAATTTTAGCGCCACCTGCAATAAGGGCTTCTCCAACATCTAAACAAGTTTTATCGTCTGGATAACCTGCAACTTGATGTGCCATTAAAATGTTGCTCATATATATCTCCTTGTAAGGTTTTAATTTTATTTTTTTTGCATTGAATCTGCAAAGTGAATATCTTTTTCTGCGTTTAAACGTTCTAGTTCTGATTGAAGGAATTGCTTCCATTCTTCCAAACGGAAAACTGGACAAGTAATAAAAATATCTTTATCTCCGCGTCCAGACATATTTACTACAATGTTCTGATTCTTTTCCATCTTAGAAGCAAGCGAAATTGCCAAAGCACCAGCATGAGCACTTTCCATTGCAAAAAGGAGGCCTTCGGTTTTTGCAAAAATCGAAACGGCATTCAAAGCTTCTTCATCTTTTATAGATTCAAATTTTATCCGACCTGTTTCTCCAAGATATGCAAGTTGAGGCCCAATTCCCACATAATCAAGTCCGGCAGAAATTGAGCGCGTAATTCCTGCTTGTCCATCTTCATCTTGAAGAAATCGTGTTTTAAATCCTTGCATAATTCCATCGACGGCATCGTTTCCAACCATACGGCTTGCGTTATTTCCTTTTCCAGAGCCGATTCCGCCAGCTTCTGCACCATAAAGTAAAGGCTCTTTTTCGTTTATGAAAGGTTCAAAAAAACCGATTGCATTTGAGCCACCACCAACGCATGCAACCATTGCGTCAATTTTTTTTTGGCGTTCAGCCATTTGCACTTTTGTTTCTCTGCCGATAACAGCTTGAAATTCGCGCACCATATCCGGAAAAGGCGACGGTCCAAGTGCCGAGCCAATAAGATAATGAGTGTCATTAAAATTCGATGCCCAATCCCGCATGGCTTCGTTAATTGCATCTTTTAAAATTCGAGAGCCTGTTGTAACAGGAACAACTTCTGCACCATACATTTCCATTGTCGAAACATTTGGCTGTTGTCGGCGAACATCAACTTCGCCCATGTAAATACGACATTTAAGTCCAAGTTTTGCACAAGCGGCAGCGGTTGCAACTCCATGTTGACCTGCTCCAGTTTCTGCAATGATTCGAGTTTTTCCCATTCGTTTTGCAACTAAAGCCTGTCCGATTGCGTTGTTAATTTTATGTGCGCCAGTATTTGCAAGTCCTTCAAGTTTTACATAAATCTGCGCCCCACCAATATTTTCTGAAAGCCGCTTTGCATAATAAAGCGGAGTTGGGCGTCCAATAAACTCTGTTCGGATTTCTTCCAATTCTTTTAAAAAATCTGGTTCGTTAATAAATTTGTAAAATGCTTCTTCTAGTTCTTCAATTGGGCGACGAAGAATTTCTGCAACATAACGCCCTCCAAATTTTCCAAAAAAGCCTTTGTTTGATTCTTTCATTTTTTTCCTCTATTATTTATAAGTTAGCAGTTTCAACTGCTGAAAAAAAATCTTCAAGTTTAGAAAAATCTTTTTTGCCCGCTCTTAATTCAAGTGAACTATTTACATCGATAAGTTCTGGTTGAAAAGTTTTTATCATATTGCAAATGTTTTGTGAACTAAGTCCGCCACTAAGCCATAATGGTCCTAGTTTTTTTGCTTTTTCAATCATTTCAAAAGGAATGATTTTTCCTGTTCCGCCATATCGTTCATCACCTTTAGCATTTGAGTTTTCAAGATTTTTTGCATCGATAAGAATTCGAGGAAAGCCAAATGAATAAAGTGATTTCATCAAAGAAAAATCCTCTTCATTTGCAAGAGGAACTGCCGCATAACCAAATTCACCTTTTGCAAAATTTGCGCATCCATGAAATTGAATTCCATCTAAAATTCCTTGCTGACACATTTTGTAAACAGATTTTCCTTCTGCCGAAAACGGCTCAACAATTACACCGACAAGCAAAGGCATTTTTTTAATCGTGTTTGTATCAAAAAGTTTTTTTAATTCTTGGCGAATTGTTTTGAGTTTTTCAAAATCGTCTGCTTTATTTGTTCTTGCCGATTTTTCTGCAAAAATAAATCCCAAAATATCCGCACCAAGTTCCGCTGATTTTATTGCATCTTCTTTTGTCGTTATTCCGCAAACTTTGATAAGTGGTTTTTGTTTTTTTTCTTCAAGAAGAAAAGCAATTTTTTTCCAAAAAGAAAATTGGAATTCGTCTTTTGGTGAAATTGCTGCGTTCAAAAATGATTCCACTAATTTTTTTGCATTCTTTGGATTTTTTGCGGCAGCTTCTCCAATAAGAATTGAATGAAAACCTAAGTTCCCAACAAAATTTGCAGAAGCACAAGTTGTTACTCCAGATTCTGAAATTATTCTTGGAAAAGGAAATTTCGCTTTTTTTTGATTGTAAAGTTTTTTAATCTTTTCTTTTAATTTTAAAGGAATTAGCAAATCAATTTGAAAAGTTGTCAAATCACGAGAGTTTATTCCTAAAATAATTTTTCCATTACATTCAAGTGAATTTGCAAGCGCCAAAACTTTGAACGCTTTTTCAATATCGCTTTCTTCGCGGATTTCCAACAAAATTGAAAGTCCAAGTGCAAACGCTTTTTGTGACATTTGAAGTAGTTTTTCAAGAGGAAGAATTCTTCCAATCAAAAGAACAGCGTCTGCCCCGCACAAATATGAAACTTCAATTTCTTCTGGTTCAAGTAAAAAGTCTTTTCGTAAAATTGCTGCTTTTGTGCCGCCTTTTTTTGCAACTTTTTGTAAATCTTCCAAAGTTCCAAAAAAATAATTTTCTTCTGTAAGACAACTGATTGCTTTTGCGCCGGCTTTTATGTAACTTGCACAAGTTTTTGGCGCATTTAATTTTGGTGCAATCAAACCTTTTGACGGAGAAGCTCGTTTAATTTCAAGAATCGTTCCAGGTTCTTGCAAAAAAGGAACAATAGGACGAATTCTTTTTTTTGGAATTTTGTGCCCAAATGAAAAACCTTTGTTTTTTATGTCAGCATATCGCTTTTCGCAAATTTCTTTTAGAATATCCATTTTTAGTTGTTGCTTTCCTGTTTGATTTCTTCGATTTTATTTTTTACAGCGCCCGAATCAATCGCCTTGATGATTTTTGCGTAACCTTCTTTTATTGAATTAGCTTTTCCACCAATGTAAAGTGCAGCACCTCCGTTTAAAGCGATTGCGGCTTTTAATGTTTTTCTGCCTTTGCCGTTAATCAAATCAATTGCAAGTTGTGCATTTTCTAAAGAAGTTCCGCCTAAAAGTTCTTCTTCTTTATAACCAAGTCGCTCAACATCTGCTGGTTCTATTGTGTATTGTTTTTCGTTATTATCTTCGTCGATTTCAAAAACTTTTGTTTTTACAACTGGTGAAATTTCGTCAAACCCATCTTCCGAAACAAAAACCATAACTCTTTTTGCTCCAAGAAGTTTTGCAGCACGAGCGACAGGTGCAAGAAGTTCCGATGAATAAACTCCGAGCATTTGATATTTTGCGCCCGCTGGATTTGAAAGTGGTCCAACCAAATTCATTATTGTTTTTACGCCCAAGACTTTTCTTACTGGAGCGGCAAAGCGCATTGCAGAATGATAAACTGGCGCATACAAAAATCCAAAGTTTGTTTTTTTAATTATTTGTGCAGTTTTTGCAGGCGAATTATCAATTTTAATTCCGAGTGCTTCAAAAAAATCCGCGGCGCCAGACTTTGAAGAAACTGCCCGATTTCCGTGTTTTGCAACAGAAAGGCCACAAGCAGCCGCACACAAAGCACTCATTGAACTTATATTGAAAGACCCTTTGCTATCTCCGCCTGTTCCAACAATATCAGTAAGTTCTGTCGTTTCAAGAGGAAGAGGTGTCCTTTTTTTAACAAGAACACTTGCACAACCAGCAATTTCTTCTGGAGTTGCTTTTTTTTCGGCAAGTGCTGTAAGAATTGCAGCTGTCATTCGCTCGTCCTGACAACCTTCTGTTAAATCTTCCATAAACATTTCTGCATCTTTGCGGCTCATATTTTTTCTTTCAATTAAAGAAGAAAGAATTTGTATAGCAGGAAACGGTTCTCTTCTGTAATTTAAAAATGCTGTAAAAAATTCTTTTGTTTTTGGACAAGCGATTGATTCTGGATGAAATTGAACTCCTTCAATCGACAAAGTTTTGTGCCGAATTCCCATAATATCGCCATCATCTGCACGTGCGGAAATTTCAAAATCTTTCGGAAGCGTTGATTCATCAATAACAAGCGAATGATAGCGCGTAAAAGTTTCGCGTTTTCCGATAAGGCGAAACATTCCTTTACCATCAAGATTAATTTGTTCCGCGATTCCATGCTTTATGAATTTTGCATTTACAATTTTTGCTCCAAAAGCAAATCCAATCGCTTGATGTCCAAGACAAATTCCGAGAATTGCGATTTTTCCAGCAAAATATTTAATTGCTTCAACAGAAATTCCTGCATCTTCTGGGCGTCCTGGACCTGGCGAAATAATAAGTTTTTCAGGATTCATATCAATAATTTCTTGAAGAGTAACTTCTTTGCTTCTTAAAACTCGTATTTCTTTTTTTGTAAGTTTTGCAAGCGATTGATAAACATTGTATGTAAAACTGTCGTAATTGTCCAATAATAAAATCATATTTTCTCCCGTTAAATTCCGATTACTTTTTTTTGTTTTCTATGACGGCGCGCATTGCTCCAAGTTTTTCGCAAGTTTCGATAAATTCGCGCTCTGGGTTGCTTGCCCAAACAATTCCGCCACCAGCTTGTAGCGTCCAGACATTTTTTTGCTTTAATGCACAACGAATTGCAATACAAAAATCCAAATTATTCTTGTTTCCGATGTATCCAACTGCGCCAGCATAAAAATTGCGCTTGTATTTTTCAAGGGAAGATAGAATTTCGATTGCGCTTATTTTTGGTGCACCAGAAACAGTTCCTGCCGGAAAAGTCGACCGAAGAACTTGAATTGCTGGAGTGTTGTCATCGACTTCTCCAATTACTTCTGAAACAAGATGAATCACATGGCTATAAAGTTCCGTGAACATATAGCGAGTAACTTCGACGCTTCCAGTTTTGCACACACGACCAAGATCGTTTCGAGCAAGATCAACAAGCATAAGATGTTCAGCGCGTTCTTTTGGATCATTTAAAAGTTCTTCCATAAGTTGCTTGTCTTCTATCGGATTTTTTCCACGATGGCGAGTTCCCGCAATCGGATGAATCATCGCCTGACCGTTTCTGACTCGGACAAGACTTTCTGGGGAAGCACCCGTAAACTGAAAATCTTCAAAATCAAGATAGAACATATATGGCGAAGGATTTACAGAACGAAGTCGACGATAAATTTCCAAAGCTGGAACTTCGCTTTTAATTTGAATTCGACGACTTGGGACAGCCTGAACAATATTTCCATCGTAGATTTCTTTTTTTAAAGCTTCAACTTTTTCGCAATATTCTTTTTTGCTTTCTTCCTCGTCCGTAAGAATTGTCGTTTCGTAATTTGTTTCAGGTTCTGCAAGATAAGAAAAATCCAAATCTGAAAGACGCTTTTTGATATCTTCGATTGCAAGTTTTAAGTCAATTTTGTGTTCTTTGTAATTTTGTGCGCAAATGTAAATCTTTTCGTAAAAATGGTCAAAAATTATAAATGTGTGTCCAACAATAAATGCGCTTTCTGGAATTTCAAGTTGGTCTTCTTGTTTTTGTAAATGAATCGTATCGCATTTTGCGCAAAATTCATAACTAAGATAACCCATTCCAGCTGCGGGCAGTGGCAAATCAAAACCATCTTGTGCAGGGTTTTCCGCCGCAATTTCTGCAAGAACATCAAGTATATCGCCTTTCATTGCATAAACAGGACGGCGCTCTGAGTTGATTACAATCGCAATTCCATTTTCATCTTGAATAACACGAAACGCTTCGTCAAGCATAATCATTGAATATCTGTCTTTTCCTGAAGAAAAATTCGCTGATTCAAGAATTGCTTTTGCCTTGAATTTTTTTGCCAAAGAAAAAGGAGTAAATCTATCTCCCGGAAGAACTTCGTACAACATATCAATCTCCAAATAAAATTACGCGGCAAAATCTAAAAACATTAAATTTTGTGCCAAGTAAGAATTGTCGGAAACAAACAATTTTTATTATTTGTTTCTACAAGCAGTATCAGTGTAAAGTCATTTATTGCTTCTGTCAATAGAAACATACAAAAATATTTTACTTTTTATTGAAATAATTGCCAAAAAGAATTTTTCGATAAACTGAAACTAATACTTATATTAAAAACTTCCTCGTTCAAACAGGACTTGAAAAATCAGGTTTAAAGGTTAAAAAAAACAAAATCTGCGAAAGGCTAAGGCTTCATATTGTCGCAAGAAAACCTGCTTTAAATGATTAACTGATTGAAAAATTTTGCTAACATTTGGTGACGCCTCGAGACGTTCAGTAACGCATGAAAAAAAATATTGACGTAAGGACTTTTTTTATTACATTTATATTAGTGAATTATTTGCTTCACAAAATGTGAATATCACAAATTAAATTTTTATTCAAAAAAAACAAATGGAGATTTTACTATGGAACTTATGGAAGCAATTCAAGAAAGGCATTCAGTTAGAAGATTTCTAGACAAGCCACTCGACAAAAACTCTGTTGAAATTCTTCAGCAAGAAATAGAATCTTGCAACAAAGAAAGCGGATTTAATATTCAACTTGTTTTAGATGAACCGAATGCGTTTCAAGCAGAAAAAGCAACTTACGGTCAATTTAAATGTTGCAAAAATTATCTTGCAATTGTAGGTCCAAAAGGTAAAGATGAAGAAGCAGGTTATTACGGCGAAAAAATTGTTTTAAAAGCTCAGACGCTTGGAATCAATTCTTGCTGGGTTGCTTTGACATACAAAAAAAGCAAAGCCGTATTTAAAAAAAATGAAAATGAAAAAAATTATATTTTAGTCGCATTAGGTTACGGAGAAATAAAAGGAAATCCTCACAAGACAAAAACTTTAGAAGAAGTAAGCGACTACAAAACAGAAGAACCAGAATGGTACAAAAATGGAATTGAAGCGGCTTTACTCGCTCCAACTGCGATGAATCAACAGAAATTTAAATTTGAGCGCGAAGGCGAAAAAGTTATTGCAAAAGCAGGAATTGGTTTTTACACAAAAATCGATTTAGGAATTGCAAAATATCATTTTGAAGTTGGGGCTAAAAAAGACAACAGCATTTGGAAATAATTTTATGATTTGTTGAAGTTTTAAATTAGTGCATCTAAAACTTCAGCAATTCCTTCGTTAATGCAAACACTTCGACTAGAAATTTTTTGTGAACATGCGGCTTGACCTTTATTTACGCAGGCATAAAATGCATTTTCGTTTTCTTCGGTGAATTTCCAAAACGGAAATTTTATGATAACTGGCGTGTTCATTCCAACTCCAAGTTCCAAAAATAGAACGTGAGAATTTTTATGCCTTGATAAAAAATCTTCGTAGCGTTGTGATGCTTTGTGCCAACCAGAATCTTCTACAAAAAAATCGTCTGCACGCAAATTTGTTGTCATCGGTTTTTTGTCATCTGGGCAAACTGGAACTAAATCGCTTGGAATTTTCATTTTAATTTCTTCGGATTTTGGCACAAAAAGTTCACCGTTTTCTGCAATTTCAAATCCTTCAGCCAAAATCATTTTTTTGATAGTTTCAAAATTGTCATAAGTTTTTGTAGCGGCAATTCCATTTGGAGAACTTGACTGAAAAAGTCCGTAATCGCCTTGCGTGTAAAAAAGACGCAACTTATCAAAGCCAGAGCGTTGAAAACAATGGTCAACATTCGTTGTCAAAACAAAATAATTTTTGTCGCCCACAAGTTCAAAAAGTTTTTTATACAAATCTGACGGAATTGGCGCATAACGGTTAATCCAAATGTAGCGACACCAAAATCCCCAAAAATCTTCAAGTGTTTCGTACGGATAAAAACCACCCGAATACATATCACGAAAACCATATTTTTTTTCAAAATCGCCAAAGTATTTTTGAAAACGCTCGCCTATATAAACATAACCTGCCGCAGTTGAAAGTCCACTTCCCGCCCCAATTATAATTGCATCCGCAGTTTTAATTTGATTTTTCAAAATTTCAATTTTTTTGCTGAACGACATTTTTGCACCAGAACTTAAAATTGTGTTCGGATAAAAAAAATACATTTCTTTGCCTCCGCTTATATTTTAATTGTAATACATTTTATTTCATCTAATAGTTGTAATATGATACATTACCATTTTATTGATTCTTTCAACATAAGCATTTTTTACTGCTTCGAGTTTTGGTTTTGTGCGACCAATGCTCGCTTCGCTTCTAAGCCAAATTGTAACATCGAATTCGCAGTAAGCCGCCTAAAAAGCAATTTGACTTCCAAGAACGCCACCACCAGCAACAACTATTTTTTTCATAATTTCTTCCAAATAAAAGTCAAAAAAGAATTAACCTTTTATTTTGTTTGCATAAAAACATTTATATTGTTAGTGTAATGTAACTTTCTAAAAATGCTAGCGACTTTTTTATTTTTGTTTTATTTTTTGCCAGACAAAATTTTATTGTAGATTTCTAAATATTGGTCTTTAAATACATTGAACACAATTTTTTTTACTGACGATTTTGGATTTGAATTGAGCCAGGAAAGTGTTGTTTTTACTGCAATTTCAGCCGCCTTGTCCTGTGGAAAATGAAAAACGCCCGTTGAAATGCAACAAAACGCAACAGAACTTAAATCATTTTTGTCCGCAAGATTTAAAACTGAATTGTAGCACGAAGCAAGTAAGGTTTTATCTTTTTGCGTTAAACTTCCAGCGACAATCGGACCAACTGTGTGAATTACAAATTTTGCAGGAAGATTGTAGCCCAAAGTGATTTTTGCACCGCCAGTTTCTTCTTCCCGCCCTTGTGTGCTCATAATTTCAAAACATTCTTCGCGAAGTTCCACGCCAGCCATTGTATGAATTATGTTATCAATGCAACTGTGCAATGGCGAAAAACAACCTAGCATTTGACTGTTTGCAGCATTTACAATTCCGTCGATTTTAAGCGTTGTAATGTCGCCTTGCCAAAGAGAAAGCCTAGAATCAAGATTACTTTCAGAAATTGAATTAGAATCCGTAATTCCTTTTTCTTGCGTAATGTCTTTTAAAACTTCTGCTTGAATTTTGTAAAAACTTTCTGGCAAAGTGTGCATTGTTTTTTTATGAGGTGCACGCACATTACAAAGCGCTCTATACAAATTAAACGCTTCGTTAGCATCGTCGGGCAAATCATAATCTGCATATTCTGGCATTTCGCTTTTTAAGCATTCAATTAAATAATTAAGTTTTTTTGTTCGCTCTTGTAATTTCATCTCTTTCGCTAAACTACATTTTTTTCAATTCGTTGCTATATTTGCTATATTAATAATAAGTTTTTTCAGTTTTAACAGGAACATTCAACTTTTCTCTAAGTTCAAAAGAATTTGAAATCATCGTTCCATTAAAAATCTCGCTATACAAAGTTGGATTTTCAGAATTTTGCAAACCAAATATTCCGTTAACTAAATACACAACTGAAAAATTTATTTCGTTTGGAAGATTTATTTCTGAAAGTTCATTGCATCTCGCAAATGCATTTAAACCAATTTTGGCAACAGATTTTGGAATAGTTACAGATTTTATATTCGAATCACAAAAAGCGCTACTACCGATAATTTCAAGTTTATCATTTAAGATAGGGTCGCTTGTAAATTTACAATTATAAAATGCATTAGCACCAATTTGTTTTAAACCAGATGGAAAATTTATAGACGAAATTTTTGCATTCATAAAGGCATCATTTCCGATTGTCTCTAAACTTTTTGGAAGAATAATTTTTACTCCGTTTTTGCTATCAGTGCCAATGTACTTAAACACTTCGACTGGGATTCGTTTGATTTTTGTTTTTGAAAAATCCAAAAGAGAAATCGTTGTGTTATTGCAGTTAAATTTTGGATAAGCAATACCGACAACAGGTAGCTTCTTTATTTTTGCGGGAACTATGATTTGAGAACTTTCGCCCTTATAACTTGTAAGAATAATTCCAGTTGAATCATCATTAAAATTGTAATCAAAATCGCTTTCTGGATTTGCCTTAGAGCTTTGTGCATAAATATTTTCTGCAAATTGTGTTGATGTAAATGGCAAAATAGCCAACATAAAAACTGCCAAAAATGATACTTTTAAAATTTGTTTCATACATTTTCCTCGCATTTAATGTCTGCACGACGATTAATTTTTTATGCAAAATAAGATTGCAAACTAGAAGAACTTTGTTGCACACATTTGATTTTATAATGAAAGTTGTGTGTTTGCAAGAAATTTATACATGCTGAACAACAGTGGAATAAGAAAAACTGACGACGCAAACAATGTTTCACGAATTTGCGATAGAAATCCGTGCCGATTCCAGATTTTAACAAAAACTCAACATCAGCCCTTACGCCCGAGGATTCTTGCCAAAAGCGGAATCAGACTTTGCCATTTGAACCAGACGCTTTCCCATTTCGTAGGAAGTGGCCATGTCTTTTGGGAACTGCTCGTCGCGGTGCTTTTTGCGCTCCTCTTCGGAAAACATATTGACATCGTATTTAGCATAATCGGTAAACTGATAGGTCGCGCAGCAATATTGCACTTCGTTGTAGCCGTAGATTCGCCCCATCTCCGCGCCGCTAAAGCCGAGCATTTTGTCGTAGTTGATTTTTTGCATCAATTCTTCCGGGCAGTTCATCGTAAAAATAATTCCCGTGTACGCTTTTTTGTGCGGGACTTTTACGCGCGAGCCGCTCTCATCAATAAGATAAGTGTCGAGCGGGAACATCGCGCGGTTCAGCAAATTTCTCACCTGACCCGAAGCAAAGCCGTAATAAACAGGGCTTCCGATTACGATGACATCCGCACCGCACATTTTTTGAAGCACGGGGCGGATGCTGTCTTTGACGGCGCAAACTCCGTTTGTTTTGCTTCCTTTGATTTTGCAAGCGAAACATTCTTTGCAGTCCGTGAACTCATAATCGAACAAATCAACGCGCTCTACTTCCGCGCCCGCCTCTTTTGCGCCGCGCATCGATTCGGCGATGAGTTTTGCCGTGTTGAAATTTTTTCTTGGACTTCCGTTGATAAAAAGCGCTTTCATAAAAACTCCCATAAAAAATCAATGAGAAAACATCAATTTCCGAATTGGCTTTTTAGCGCGATTTTGCAACAAAGTGAAAAATCGCAAATTAAATATGAAGTTTGCCTACAAATCAGTTTGTCGCAAACTTGAAAAGATAAAAACTGACGCTATTTTAGGCAGTTTTTATCTTAAACTCCTCTGCCTTCCCACCATCGTAATTTTTCCTTGTTTCTTATTTGTAGTATACTTCATTTTTACGTAGCGGGCAATGTTTAGTCCGAACGTGGCGAAACGCTCGCTTCCAAAAATGCCACAGTTTGACTGCCCTCCGCCACTTTTTATTCTACTGCCAATATTAAGATAAAT
>CAZOTD010000022.1:0-16841 GCA_964582685.1 uncultured Treponema sp.
ATGATTAACAATTTTTTTGATTACATTTATGAAAACGATTATAACTTCAAAATGAATGAATTACTATAGTTGCACACTTGTAGAAAAGTTTTTGTGATGATAATATTAGAAAAATAATGAGGTTATTCTGATGGCAAAAACCAAGACACAAACACAATATAAATCAATTTTAGGCGAAAAAGAAACAGAACATGCAATCGTTTTAATTAAAGATTTTTTTCAACTTGCTCTTTCCACTGAGTTGAATTTAACTCGAGTTACTGCACCACTTTTTGTACGTGCAGGAACTGGTATTAATGATGATTTGAATGGAGTTGAGCGTCCAGTTTCTTTTCCTGTTAAATCTATGAACGAAGCAAAACTTGAAATTGTTCAATCACTTGCAAAATGGAAAAGACTTAAAGTTACAGCTCTTAATCTCGGTTCTGGTTTTGGAATTTACACAGATATGAACGCAATTCGCCCTGATGAAGAACTTGATGCAGTTCATTCATTGTATGTGGATCAATGGGACTGGGAAATGGTAATTGATGAAAATGACAGAACTGTTTTTTATCTTCACGAGATTGTAAAAAAAATTTACCGTTGTATTAAACAAGTAGAATTCTTTATCTATGATCGCTACGATAATATTAAACCGATTTTACCAGAAAATATTGAATTTGTTTACGCCGACGATTTGCAAAAAGAATATCCTAATTTAACTCCAAAAGAAAGAGAAGCCGTTGTTGCAAAAAAATATGGAGCGGTGTTTATTACAGGGATTGGAGGAAAATTGCCTGACAATTCAATTCACGATGGACGTTCTCCAGATTATGATGATTGGATTACAGAAACTGGGGACGGACACAGAGGGCTTAATGGCGATATTATTGTTTGGAATACAATTTTGAATCAACCATTTGAACTTTCTTCGATGGGAATTCGTGTCAATGCTCAAAGTCTTAAAGCACAACTTAAAGAGCGCGGACTGCAGCACAGAGAAAAACTTATGTTCCATTCAAAACTTTTAAAAGGTGAACTTGCACAAACTTTGGGTGGTGGAATTGGGCAATCTCGTTTGTGTATGTTCCTTTTAAGAAAAGCACATATTGGCGAAACACAAGTAAGTATTTGGCCTGAAAAAATTCACGCAGAATGTAAAAAACAAGGAATTAAGCTTTTATAAAAAATTAGTAATTAAGGCAAATGTGATAATTGCAAATTTTTTTACATTTGTCTTAAGGAAGAACTTTTAATGTCAAATAACGAATATGCGTTTACTCATGAAAATCTTGAGAAAGAATTAAAAAGAATTTCTGATAAAAAAATTACTGAACTTTATGTTCATGACGAAAAAATTGCATCTGACAAAAAAAATCTTATTAATTTTTTAGAAGTCGCAAATCGTGATATTCCTGAAGTTTATATTAGTATTCGAATAAATGCACAACTTCTTGATAGTGAAGTTTTAAAACTTCTTTCTACACTTTTTTGTTCAATAGAAATCCCCATGACAGAAAATGTAAGTAAAAATATAAGTCCAGAAAAAAAAGCAGTTTTTCTTTTTGATAAAAAACTTTATTCAAAAAAAGCAGCACTTTTAAATAATCAAGGTCTTGTATTTGGTTTTGATTTAGATTTTGCTCTGTCAAAAGGAGATTCTTTTAAGCAATTTCGTGAACGTCTTGATTTTGCTGTAACTCTTTATCCAAATCATATTGATTTTCCGCAGATTGAAATCAAGAATGAAAAACAAGAAAAATGTACAGGAACTTATTCAAGTCAAGACATCGAGTATTCTCGAAAACTTGCATTAAGCACAAAAGTTTTTTACACAAAAGGTAGAGCAGTTCCTTGGTTCAATTTAATTTTAAATGCTTTAAAAATTGCTCCATCAAAATTTTTTTCAGATTTTGCTGAATGGCTTGAATGTAATAATGTGAATCTTGACGATAATGAAAAAATTGAAAAGTTTTCTCACAAAGAAATTGAAAAAATGCAATTAAATTTCCTCGAAATTAAATTCGAAGAAAAGCACAAAGAGCATCTTTTTGTAGTTGCAAAAGATCTTGTTAGCCTTTACGGAGCATTTAGTCGTGTTGATTGTGAAAATGAAGAAACTATTTTAAATCTTTGTTTTAATCCAGATGACCTTTTAAGTCCAGCAATTTTTAATTTAAATAATTTTGCCGACAATGTTTGTTTGGACGAATGTAAAATTAAAATCTTTGCTGGAACTGATTGTCCAGAATATCAAATTATTTAAAATGCAAATTATTTCATTTTCTCCGCAAACAAAAACAACATTGGATATTTTATTAAAAAACAATCTTCCTCAAAAGTTGAATCGTGAAATTAGCAATTCAAAAATCAGACGACTTATTATTGCAGGTTGCGTTAAAATCAATGGACAAAAAATTCGAATTCCATCTTATACAGTTTTTGCAAATTCCAAAGTTGAAGTTTTTGTTGCTCAAGAAAAAATATTTTTTGAAAAAAGTCCTTGCGACATTGAATTTAACATTACACCAAAATCTGTTCTTTTTGAGGACGACTATCTTATTTTTATTAACAAGCCGACACATTTTCCAACTGAAAAAACAATTGTGGAAAATCGTGATAATCTTCACGACGCTGTTGTTCGTTATCTTTGGAATAAAAATCCAAGTTTGAAAAATCCTCCTTATGTGGGAATTATGCATCGACTTGATAGAGAAACATCTGGAGTTATTTTGTTTACAAAAAGACGCGAAATTAATAAAGCGATTTTTGATATGTTTGATTCAAATAAACTTGATTTATCAAGTGATTTTTCAAATGAAGAAAATTTAAAACTAAAACCAGTAAAAAAAACTTATATTGCTGTTGTTAAAGACAGTTCATCAATTAAAGAAAATTTTATTGTAAAAAATTATCTTGGACGTATTAGTGCAAAAAGTTCTGCATGTAAGTGGGGAATTGTTTCTGCGCAAAAAGGTGGTCTTATTGCAATTACAAAATTTAATGTTCTAAAACGCAAAGACGGAAAATGTTATCTTGTGTGCAAACCAATTACTGGTCGTACACATCAAATTAGAGTTCATCTTGCGGGGCTTGGTTTTGCAATAATTGGAGATTCTCTTTACGGTGGCGAAAAATACGAGCGCCTTTGTCTTCATTCAAGTTGTCTTGAATTGATTCATCCTATAACAAATAATAATTTAACTGTTACAGCGGATTGGAATTTTTAAAAGGTGCTCACAAAATGTTTGAAAAAATTATATGCAAAAAAAAAGTTGCAGGTCGACTGCAACTTTTTTACAATACATTCATTACACAATTATTTGTTGATGCGTTCTACATATTCATTTGTTTCTGTGTTTACAACAATTTTTTCATCTTGTTTGATAAAAAGAGGAACACGAACTGTAAGACCAGTTTCTGTTGTAATAGGTTTTGTTGCTCCAGAAACTGTGTCGCCTTTAATGTAATTTTCTGATTCGGCAACAATAAAAGTCATCTTTTGTGGAATTTTTACATCGATTGGATTTCCGTCCCAAATTACAATTTGATAATCGATGTCGTCACGAAGATAATATTTAAGATCTGGATTTAATTCAGTTGGAACTGAAATTTGATCAAAAGTTTCTGCATTCTGGAAGATATAAGCATCTGGTTCAGAATAAATATACTGAGCATTGATTGTATCCACAGTTGCATCTTCGAATGTATCAGGTGTTTTAAAAACTTGCTGGCTCAAGACAGAACCATCTTTTAAATTTTTAAGTTTGCAGCGAGCAAATGCAGTACCTTTTCCAGGATTAACAAATTCTCTTTCTACAACAAGGTATGGAGCGTTCTTGATAATAAGAACTGTTCCCTTATTAATTTCGCCGCCTCTAATCATAAAAAAAACCTCACAATTTATTAAAAAACTAAAAGTATAAAAATTATTCTAATATTATAGAAATTTATAGTGAAAATGGCAAGACGCTTTCTATTGTTTTATGTCCACTAAGCAAAGCAATTAAACGGTCGATTCCCATTGCGTTCCCAGAACATTTTGGAAAATCTTTAAAAATCTTCCAGTAATTTTCATCTATTGCGTGCAAAATTTTTGCGTTTTGATTTTTCAGTTTTCCTTCAGTTTCAAAATAAAGTTGAATCTTTTGAGGATTTGTTTCTTCTGTATAACAATTTGAAAGTTCAATTCCATTGCAGTAAAGTTCCCAACGTTCCTTCCAAAACATTCCATCTTTATAAAATTCTTGAGCAAGACAAGGAGATTTTGCAGGATAATCCATAAGCATTACAGGAACATTTTTTGGAATACGAGGTTCAACGCAATGGACAAAAATCAAATTATAAAGTTCGTCCCATTTCCATAAATCAAAAGGATTTTCTTTACTTTCTTCAAGTCCGAGTTCTCTTGCTTTTTGCGCTAAATCGAGACTTTCACTACAATCAGAAAGTTTAAAACCTGCATAATTTTTAAAAGCATCGTTCATTTTCATCCTCAAAAAAGGCGGACGCATAAAATCAAAAATGTCAGAATTATTTTCTTGTTTTGGAGGAAGTAAATATTCAAAAAGTTCTTCTGTAAGTTTTGCAGTTGCAAAATAGTTTTGATTAACTTGATAATATTCAAGCATAGTAAATTCTGGATTGTGAATATTTCCGATTGATTCAAGATTTCTGTAGCATTTTGAAATTTGAAAAACATTTACTTTGTGTTTTGAAATTATTTTCTTTATGTAAATTTCTGGCGACGGAACAAGGTAAAGCGGAATTTTTTCTTGACTCCAAGGTTTTATATACTCAGTTTTAAAAACTTCAAGACAAGTTTCTGGAATTAAATTTTGACTCAATGCTGGAGTGTCAAGTTCGAGAAATCCTTTTTGTATAAAAAAGTTTCGTATTTTTTGTAGCGTTTCCGCTCGAAACTTCAACATTTCTAAATCCATAGTAATTATTATACTAATCTTGTTTTTACTGTCAATTTGAATTAATATTCAAACTTGTATGGGGCAGCCAAAAATTTTTAGTTTAATCGATAAAGCTATTTTTGATTATGAATTAATAAAAGATGGCGACAGAATTTTAATTGCCGCATCAGGTGGAAAAGATTCTTCAGTTCTAGTTGAATATTTTGCAAACCGGAATCGCCGTCCAAATTGCAATTTCTCTTTGGAAGTTTTACATGTTGAAACGGAAATTACAAAGCCATTAAATCCTCAACTTTCTGCATTATTTCAAAGTTGGAATGTTGAAGCAAAAAATATTAAAGTTGATGTGTTAGGCAGATTAAAATCTGGTTTTAAAATGAATTGTTTTTGGTGTTCAACTCAAAGACGCACAGAACTTATTAATTATGCTGTAAAAAATAACTTTAATAAAATTGCACTCGGTCATCATCTTGATGATATTCTTGAAACTCTTTTGATGAATATGCTTGAAAAAGCAGAACTTTCTACAATGCCACCGATTTTAACTTACAAAAAATATCCTATTTCGATTATACGTCCTCTTTGTTATGTTCAAGAAAACACAATTTTGGAACATGCAAAAAATAGCGGTTATATAAACGAAACTTGCACTTGTTCATTTATGGAAAATTCCTTTAGAAAGCAAATTCGTCAGAAAATAGAAATGCTCACTGATGGAAATTCGGTAAAAAAAGAACATTTATTTAATTCGCTAAAAAATATTTTTCCAGAATATCTTCCGTAAAAAAAACAAATTATATTTTCTACTTTTTGTAAGGTCTTTTATTGTGAATGAATGTATATCGCGCACAATAAAATCTTCCTATAAATCTGCTAAAAAATGCTGTGATTTTCCATTTTGGAGCCCAAAGTGCAATGTGCTTTTTCTTTGAAGCAGTTTTTAATGCATGAATTACAGTTTTATTTGCAGATTTTCCGTGTAAGACTTCTTTTCTTGCTCCGTTTGATGCAACATTTGCAAATTCTGTAGAAACTGAACCAGGACAAACTGTTGTTACAGAAATACCTTTGTTTTCTAATTCTGCTGCAAGTGCAACAGAAAAAGATAATACATAACTTTTTGTTGCCGCATAAACTGCAAAGTTTCCGAGAGGTAAAAAAGCGGCAAGGCTTGCAACATTTATGATTGTAGAACCTTGTTTCATGAACGGAATAGAAAGTCCACAAAGACCTGTAAGAGCGATGCAGTTTGTGTTAATCATTTCAAGTTCCTTCTCGAGAGGAGTTTCTATAAATTCTCCGTAAGTTCCAAATCCTGCGTTATTGATTAAAAGGGAAATTTCAAAGCCACCAGTTTTTTCTTCTATCTTTTTTGTAGTTTTAAGAAGAGCACTAAAAGCATTTACACCAGAAGTTCCGCATAAATCAATTTCGAGAATTTTTATTCTAGGATAACTTTTGTTAGGATTTTTTTCTGCAATTTTTTCGAGATTATATTTTATGTTTTTAAGTCTGTCTTCGCGTCTTGCAAGAATCCAAAGTTCATCAAAAAAATCAAAACTGTATTTTTCGTTATTTAAATACAATTCTTCTGTAAATTCTTTTCCCATTCCAGAACTTGCGCCTGTTACAATAGCAATTTTTTTCATATCATATATTGTCATTAAAAAAAGATAAAATTCAAGCAAAAAATGCTAAAAATCGTGCTATACAATATGTACATATTTGACTTAAAATCATATTTTTTATACATTATTCTTATGAAACTTTCTAAAAAACTATTTGTTTTACTTGTAAGTTTGGCTTCATTTGAAAGTTTAACTTCTTGTAAATCGATGATTATGAATGGGGTTTCGGGTGCAATTAGTGGGGCAGATAAAAAAGGCGTTCCCGCAAAATTAAAACCTGATGCTCCAAATCCAATGATGGCTTTTATGGGAGAAAAAGATCCCATTATAGTTCAAGAAGTTCTTCCAACTGTTCTAAAAATCTACGAAATTATGCACATTGAAAATCCGAACCATCAAGGTAATGCGATAATGCTTGGTTCTTTGGAAGTGATGTATGCAAATCTTTGCGTTGAAAGTAATGCTGAACTTATGACAGATCCAAGATTGTTGGATGAACAGATTGCAGAATACGAAAGAGCTAAACTTCATTATATGAAAGGGCATGATTTGATTTTTAGCGTATTTGATTTAAGATGGCCTGGTTTTACTAATGCAATTATGGGTAGCGATGAGCACAAAATAACAGAATTTGTTGCAAAACTTACGGCAAATGATGTAAATGCAGCATATTGGGCTTGTGCTGGATTTTTAGCGGCTTTTGCATTAAATCCACTTGATTCAAATATTATTGGTTCAATTAGAGGACACATTGCTATTCTTGAAAAAGCTGCAAGTCTTAATCCTAATTATTCTGGTGGTTCTATTTGGGATTTGTTAAGACAAATTTATACTGCCGCTCCAGCAGATTTTGGCGGAGATTATGATAGGGGAATGGAATGTTATCAAGAATATATGAGAGTTTCTGGCGGAAAAACGGCTGGTGCATATATGGCAAAGGCATATACAATTTGTGTGCCTAATGGTGATAAAGAAGGTTATGTTGAATGTATGGAATCAATTCTTGCGATTAATCTTGATGAAAATCCATCAGATGTTTTGATGACTTCGATTGCTCAAAATAAAGCACAAAGACTTCTTAATCAAATTGACGATTTATTTATCGAATGGTAATTTAATAACTTTTATTTATAGAGGAAAAATATGAGATTTTCAAAAAAATTATTTTCAATGGTTGCAAATCTTGCAGTTTGTGCAAGTTTATTTGCTGCTCCAGTAACAATTAAAGTTGCATCTGTCGCTCCTGCACGTTCTTCTTGGGATTCCCAGCAACGACAAATTGCAAAAGAATGGGCAGAAATTACAAATGGTGAAGTAATTTTACAATTTATGACTTCTGATGCAATGGGTGGCGAAAATGGTGTTGTAAAAAAACTAAAAGCAGTGCGACCTGGTCAAAAGGCTCCAATTGGTGGTGCAATATTTACATCTATGGGACTTTCTGAGTTTGCTCCAGATTCTAATGTTATGACTCTTTGTGCTCCATTTTTATTTAGAAATCAAAATGAAGTAAATGCTGTATTAGATGAGTTTACACCAACAATGCAAAAGGCACTTGATGAAAAAGGTTATGTTGTACTTGGTTGGTTTAATATTGGGTGGGCTTACTTTTTTACAAGTGAACCAGTTTCAACCCCCGACGAACTTAAAAAACTTCGACTTGCTGTTGGAGGTCTTGTATCGCCAGGTTTGAGTAACGCATTTAAATCAGCTGGTTATCTTACTCAAGATGTTCCATCTGATAAACTTATGCAAAGTCTAAGCAATGGAACGATTCAAGGGTTGTTTACAATTCCTATGTATGCTTATGCTGCACAGTATTTCAAAACGCTTGATAATGTTGTAAATGTTCCTTTAGCACCAGTAATGGTTGGTTTTATTATGAACAAAGCTGATTGGGAATCAATTCCAGAAAAATATAAACCTGAACTTATGAAAAGCATCAAAAGAGCAGAAGCAAAATTTGTTGCTGACCAAAAAAGAATGGATGCAGAATATCTTAAGCGTTGTGAAAATGGCGGTTGTGTAATAGGTTCTCAAGATCCATCAGTTTGGGAAAAATCTTTTTCAGCAGATCTTCATTATATGTATGAGGGAAGTAATCCTGTCGTAAACAAAACATTTTATGACCAAATTTCCGCTTTCCTTAAAAAATACAGAGGTGAATAATTGAAAAATCCATTTAAGAATGCCAATGGTCATTTTTTTCCAGAAAATAAAAATATTTTAAAATTTATTGAAGATGCATTTGCTTTTTTTCTTGTAATTTTTCTTACAATTACGGCGATTGTTATTAAAATAATGCAAGATAACTTGCATTTGCAAGTTTTAAATGCTGATTCAATTATTGTAAATACTGGATTTATTTTTACATGCATTGCAGGCATTATTACTTGGCGTGAAAATAAACATTTAAGTCTTGCAAGCGTGACAGAAAAATTTCCTCCAAAAGTAAAAAAGATTTTTGATATAATTTCTGATTTAGTTACGCCTATGATTCTTGTACAATTTTTTCTTTCTGCACTTTGTCAGTTTGTAAATAAAGAACAATTTAGTAAACAAGTAATTATAGGTTTGTCAGAAAGATTTTTCTTTTTCTTTATGCCTTTGTGTTATATTGCAATGCTTATTATGTCAATTTCGCAAAGGAAAAATCGCATCGTAGGAATTATAGGACTTTGTCTTGGAATTCTTACATCAATGAATACTATTTCGGGAATCTTTTATTATGTGTTTGGAATTTCTGATTTCCCAATATTATTAAAAATGTCAGATTGCTGGAATATTTTCTGTTCAAATGCTGTTTGGCCAGTTGTCATTTTTTTGATTATACTTGCATTTACAGGTGTTCCTCTTTTTGTTGTAATAAGTGGAATTACATACGTTTTATTCTCTAAATCAGGAGTTGCACTTGATTCAATAGTTCTCGAAGCACAAGCAAAACTTACCGACATAAATGTAACTGCAATTCCTTTATTTACAATTGCAGGTTATGTTCTTGCTCAAGGAAGTGCAGGTAAAAGATTTGTTAATTTATTTAATGCACTTTTTGGCTGGTTTAGAGGTGGAACTGTAGTTGCATCGGTTCTTGTCTTAACATTTTTTTCTACATTTACAGGTGTAAGCGGAGTTACAATTCTTGCATTAGGAGGACTTCTTTCTATTATTCTTGTTGGTTCTGGTTATGACAAAGACCGTGCAGAAAGTTTGATTACATCTTCTGGTGCACTAGGACTTTTATTTCCTCCAAGTGTTGCAATTATTATGTATGCAACTTCAAATTACACAGTTATCACACGGTTTGAACCTGGATTTGATGTAACAAATCTTTTTATTGCAGCATTAATTCCTGGAACTATTCTTGCACTTGCAATGATTGTAATGGGTATAATTTACGATAAGAATAAAAACAGACCTAAATTCTCTTTAAATGCAATTGGTAAAGCGTTTGTAGAATGTATTTTTGAATTGCTTTTACCACTTTTAATTTGTGTAACATACTTTACAGGTTTTTTTAATCTTTTTCAGGTTGCTTCGTTTTCTGTAATTTATACAATTATTCTTTCCACTTTTATTAGAAAGGATTTTTCATTTCGTCAGATAGGGCGAGTAATTGCTGATTCGGTTCCAGTTTCGGGCGGCGTTTTATTTATTATTGCTGCCGCTGCTGGTTTGTCATTTTATATGACTTATGAAAATATTCCAGAAATTGTAACTGAATTTATTACAAGCACTGTGACTAATAAGTATGTATTCTTGTTGCTGATGAATTTGGTATTACTTGTTGTCGGCTGTCTTATGGATTTGTATTCTGCAATTCTTATAATTTCTCCACTTTTGCTTTACGCTTCTCATGCTTATGGAATTCCAGTTGTTCAAGCGGGAGTTATTTTCTTGATGAATCTTTCAATTGGATTTTTAACTCCGCCTGTTGGAATGGATCTTTTCATTTCATCTTATGCGTTTAAAAAGCCAGTTTCAAAAGTAGTAAAAGGTGTCGTGCCATTTTTAATTGTACAACTTGTTGTTTTGATGCTTGTAACTTATGTTCCGCAGTTGACAACCGCAATTGTTCCAAAAACAGAAGCGACCGAAATTATTACAGATGAATATTTGCTTGACGATATCCCAGATTTTACAAATGATGAATTATACTTTGATGATATTCCAGATTTTACATCTGATAACGAATATGAATTTGATTCACAAGGTCAATAAATTGTAATTAAGCAAAGTGAAAGTTAATTTATTTAAGGTTACGGTTTTTACCGTAGCCGTTTTTTTACTAATATCTTGTTTCTCAAAAAATCAAATTCTAGAAACAAAAGAACTTGAATTTCGAAAATCTGCTTTTGAAAATTATCAACTTCTTCTCGCTGATCGAAAGAAAAAAGATGATGCAATAAAAAAATATGTTTTACAACTTTCATTAGAGGAAAAAATTTCACAAATCTTTATGATTAATCTTGAAAACGATGACAAATTTTTTCCTGTAGAATGGTATGATGCACAAGAAAAGCAGTTAGACGGCTCAATAAAAAAAATTAAAAAAACTTTAATTCCAGCTGGATACATTTTTTTTGGTTACAACATTTCAAAAGAACCAAATCAAATAATTGAATTTACAAATTCTATTCTTGAACATGCTGCATTGCAAAAAACAATTTTACCGTTCTTATCGATTGATGTCGAAGGCGGATTTGTTAACAGACTTCGAGGTGTTGCCGGTCCATTGCCAGAAAACGAAAGAGTTTCTCAATGTATTTCTGATTTGGAAGCATATAAACTTTATTGTGAATATGCAAAGCAAATTTTTGCACTTGGTTTTAATCTTAATCTTGCTCCCGTTGCAGAAATTTGCACAGACGAAAATAAAGATTTTTTATCAGGAAGAAGTTATGGTGATAAAAGTCAAGTTATTTCGTTTTGCACAAAAGCCGTGAATGCATATCAGAATAATAAAGTTGCAACTGTTCTAAAACATTTTCCAGGAAATACAAATCTTGATCCACATATTGGTCTTCCAAAAATTGAAATGACTGAACAAGAGTTTCAAGAAGTATGTTATGTTTTTAAAACAATTGCACAAGAAAAACCTGAAGGCATTTTAATGAGCCATGCAATAGTTTCTACTTTTGATGAAGTTCCTGCTTGTCTTTCAAAGTTTTGGATTACTGACATTTTAAGAAATAAACTTTGTTATGACGGAATTATTTTTTCTGATGACATTTTTATGAGTGCCCTTATTAATCATGGTTTTTCTCCAGCAAAAGCAAGCAAAATGGCTGTCGAAGCTGGTGTTAATTGTATTATGATAAGTGAAAAAAAGTTTGGAAAATGGCTAGAACTTTTGATTGAAATTTGTAAGCAAGAGCCGAATTTCCTTTCTAAAATTGAAGAAAGCGTTGTTCGAATTTTGAAATTCAAGGAACGACATAATCTTATTTTTCTAACTTACAATAAAGAATCCAATACATATTCTGTAAATATTCCTTCACCTGACGAATTGAAAAACTATCTTGATGAAGAAGCATTCCGAATTAAAAATTTTTCTTTGGCAAAAGAAAATTCAATTCAATTTTATAATGAACATTTTTTAGAAACCGCCAGTGAAGAAGAAAAAAAAGGACTTTATATAAATTAAAATTAAGGAAATCTATGGCAAATAGAAAAGACAAAAAATTAAATCACGGAGCACAGTGCTTTGATTTATATTACCAAAGTATTTATCAAGAACGCTGGCAATCATTAAAGCAATCATTACTTCAAGAATCGAATCCAGTTCCATTCAAATTTCCTCAAAATCAAACTAGCGAAGATGAAAAAGACAAA
The DNA here is from genome assembly GCA_964582685.1 of uncultured Treponema sp. Taxonomy (GTDB): domain Bacteria; phylum Spirochaetota; class Spirochaetia; order Treponematales; family Treponemataceae; genus Treponema_D. The sequence goes on from CAZOTD010000022.1 coordinate 12,368, forward strand.
TACATTGAGCACAACAATAACGGCAACTACGATAAAAATGAAAAAAGTTGCAAAGAAACAAAAACAGAACTTCGAACATATTATCTTGATGCTGCAAGCGTTCTTGTAGCATATTCTTTGCCTCTAAAAGATGCAACTGAAATTCTTGATTTGTGTGCCGCTCCAGGTGGAAAAACTTTAGTGCTTTCTTCTCTTATGGAAAAAAATGCTCATTTAACTTCGAACGAACGTTCTTTTGAGAGAAAGCAACGTCTATGCAAAGTTGTTCAAGAGCATATTCCCTTGCAAGTACAAAACCGAATTACAATTACTTGTAGTGACGGCGCTTTGTTGTGCAAAACAAAACAAGAATGTTTTGATCGAATTTTACTTGATGCTCCTTGTTCCTCTGAAAGACATTTGCTTCAAAACGAAAAGTATCTTTTGCAATGGTCGCCTGCTAGAATTAAAACTCTTTCTATGCAACAGTGGGCACTTCTTTCAAGTGCTTACAGAATGCTTAAATGTGAAGGAATTTTGGTTTATTCAACATGCGCACTTACACCTAGAGAAAATGATGAAGTTGTAAATAGACTTTTTTCAAAATTTCAAGATGCAACAAATTTGTTTTTTGATTTTCCAGAATACGAAAAATTAAAAAATGATTTTGATTGCATAAAAGTTTGCTGTCCACAACTTGTCTTTCCTAATTATGAAAGAACAAAATATGGCTACCAAATTCTTCCTGACAAACAAAATGGAGCAGGTCCTATTTATTTTTCAATTATAAAAAAAGGTATTTCCAAATAGAATTTGGAGTAGCACATGTTTGACACAAATTATTTAAATAGTTAGAATAGAAAAAGATCATAAAGAGACAAAAAAGTATGCTTAGTAGAGAAGAGAAATTACAAAAAATTATTGAAATAGAAAAAGAGCTTGGTGAAATTATTGATGTAGACGTACTTTTGGAGAGAATTTTAACAGAAGCACGCTCAATTGTCCACGCAGATGCAGGCTCTATCTATGTTGTTGACGGCGAAAATCTCAAGATTAAACATGCACAAAATGACACGCAATTAAAAACTCTTGCTCCTGGAGAAAAACTTCCTTATACATTCTTTTCTTTTCCAATAAATGAAAAATCAATTTCTGGTTATGTTGCATATTCTGGAGAATCTTTGAATATTATCGATGCTTACGAAATTGCAGAAGATAAGCCTTACAAATTTAACAAAACAACTGACATAACTACAGGTTATCGTACTAAATCTATTTATACAATTCCACTTAAAACACCAGCTGGAAAAATTCTTGGAATCTTGCAAATTATAAATGCACAAAATGATGTTGGTGAAGTTGTAGCATTTGATAGTGATGCAGAACTTTATATAACGCATTTTGCGCAAAATGCAATTCGTGCACTTGAAAATGCATATTTGACAAGTAATATGGTTCGACGTATGCTTAAAATGGCAGAATTTCGGGATCCTAAAGAGACATATCCGCATGTAGAACGTGTTTCAAGTTTCTCTTTGGAAATCTACGATCGCTGGGCATTTGAGCATAATGTTCCAGAGGCACAGGCACGAAAATTTCGCGATACGCTTAAAACTGCTGCAAAATTTCATGATGTTGGAAAAGTTGGGATTTCTGATATTGTTCTTAAAAAACAATTTCCGCGATTTACTTCTGAAGAACGTGCAATTATGCAAGGACATACTTGTATTGGCGCAAATCTTTTTGAACCTACAGAAAGTTTTCTTGATGAAATGTGTCGAGATGTTGCTCTTTATCATCATGAACGCTGGGACGGTGGCGAAACTGCATATCCAGGTATAGCAGATTTCCATAACTTTGTAATAGGGCGACCTTTAGAACCTGGTAAACATCTTGTTGGCGAAGAAATTCCACTTTGTGCAAGAATTGTTGCTGTAGCCGATGTGTTTGATGCTTTAAGTCATAAACGTTGTTATAAAAATGCTTGGAAAATCGAAGATGCATTTGCAGAAATTCAATCCGAATCTGGTAAGCATTTTGATCCAGAAGTTGTCTTTGCTTTTATTCAAGTACGAGATAGAATTGCTGCAATTCAACTTGCGTTCCCTGATGAAGAATAATTTTTTTAGATTTAATTTGAAAAAGATTCTTCTTTGATAAGTCTGTGAATTTCTTTATCAAAACAATTTGCAAATTTGGCAAATTCCTTTTTTGAATATGTATTAGATTTAATTCCACCTAAGCCAAGTATCGAAAGTTGCAAGTTAAAATCTCGTTCTGATTTTCTTTCGTGAATATTTTCGTTTGTCCATATTGTTCCTCGATCGTTAATGACAGAAATTTTTTTTTCAACAAGTTTTTCTGCTAGCAAAATATCTCTTGTTATTACAATGTCAAACAAACTTGTATTTTCAAGAATATAATTGTCTGCTGCTTGACTTTCACAATTTGTAATTATCATAGAAAAATTGGAATTAGAATTTTCTGTAGGAATTTGTTTGTTTGCTACAAAAATTATTTGCAAGCAAAGTTTTTTTGAATATTCAAGAAGATAATTTCTTACAAGTTTAGGACAGGAATCTGCATCAACCCAGATTTTTGTGCTCATTACAAAACCTTTTCGATTTGCGAAATCAAATCGCTTGTAATTTTATTTATATCATCATTGTTAACGTTTTGGGAATTTTCAAATGAAGAAAGTGTTTTTTTTAGTTTTGCAGATTTTTCCTTTTCTTTATATAATTCGTCACAAAGAAGAATTCCTGCAAGAATTGCAGTTTTTTTTGCATCTTTAAGATTGTCGGCTCTTTCAATTTCACAAATAATCTGTTTGTAATAGTTTAAGAGTTTTTTTAAGTATTCATCGTCTTCATTTGCTTGAAGTGCAAAAGAAGAACCCAAAACATTTATTTGGAGAAGTCCCATATCAGAATATATCGAATTTTTCTTCTTTTTCGTCTGTTTCTTCTGTTTCGTTTTCAGAATCAGAATCTAATTCCAAATTAAATTCAAGATTATTGTCTACAACAGGAACTATAGGGGTAGGGGGAGTTGCAGGAGTTTTAATATCTTCTGTAGAATTTTGACCGGCATTAGTAAAAAAAGAATTTTCGATTTTATTAAGCCGGTCAAGTGCACAAAGAATGCTATCTTCGATCTTTTTTTCGTCTGCAGTAAAAGAATTAAGTAACTCCGTTTTTTCAGAAAGCGCATTTGTGAGCTCTGAACATTTGTTGCGCAGAGCATCGTTTTCTGCTTTAAGCTCTACAATTTTTTGTACAGCACTTTCAACTTTTTCTTGCAAAAGAAGAACTTGATCGATAGAAATCATAAGTTATGCCTTAAGTGCACTTTTAGCAACTTCTACAACTGCTTTAAAAGCTGTTGGATCTTCAATAGCCATATTAGACAAAGCTTTGCGATTTAATGTAATACCAGCTTTGTTACAACCATCGATAAAACGAGAATATGACAATCCTTCATCACGAACTGCAGCATTAATACGAGCAATCCACAATTTGCGAAAGTTTCCTTTTTTATCACGGCGATCAACGTATGCATGATCTAATGCTTTTGTTAAAGCGTCTTTTGCAGCTTTATAGTTAGTTCCTCGTCGTCCTCTAAATCCTTTTGTAAGTTTAAGAATTTTTGCACGGCGGTTTTTTCTTTTTGTTCCATCTATTGCTCTAGCCATTTTTTATACCTCATTAACCATAAGGAAGCATTTGCTTTCTTACTTTTTTTGCGTCAGCTTCTGCAAGAATTCCACTTGCACGAAGTTGTCTTTTTCTTTTTGGTGAACGTTTTGTCAAAATATGACGAAGGTTCATTTTTTTGTACTTTACTTTTCCAGTACCTGTCAACGAAAGGCGTTTTGAAGCGCTTTTCTTTGTCTTCATTTTAGACATACTAAAACCTCTTAATTTTTGGCTTTTGCCGATAAAGTCATTGACATAAACTTTCCTTCCATAGTGGCAGGTTTTTCAATGACATACGCACAAGTAAGCCTGTTTGTAACTTCTTTTAGGACATCATAGCCAAGTTCGGTGTGAGCAAGTTCGCGTCCGCGAAAGCGTATTGTTACTTTTACTTTATCACCAGCGTCTAAGAATTCCTGTACATGCTTAGCTTTCGTATCAAGATCACCAGAACCGATTTTTGGTTGCATCCTGATTTCTTTTAATTTTAATACCTTTTGATTCCTTTTAGAGTCACGGAGTTTTTTCTCTTGTTCGAATCGATATTTTCCGAAATCAAGTATTTTACAAACTGGAGGATTCGCTGTTGGAGCAACTTCAACAAGGTCAAGATCCCGTTCTTTAGCCATTTTGAGAGCTTCTAATGTAGGCACAATACCTTTTTGGTTGCCCTCGTCGTCTATGAGCCTTACTTCTCTAACCCGAATCTGTTCATTAATTCGCGTACCCTTATTGTTGTCTACCAACTATCCTCCTAGTGTATATAAAATACACGCATGTAAATTAATGTATTGAAG
>CAZOTD010000023.1:0-16468 GCA_964582685.1 uncultured Treponema sp.
ATTTGGGGTTGTGCAAAATCTTCTTGGAGTTGCTAAAAATTGGTCTGTACAACCCCGCCCGCTCAGTTTAAGGGCAAATTTAATTCACGACTAAATTCATTAAATAAAACACAAACCGAATAAAATCTATTTTCAAAAACAAATCTAACTTTTATAAAAAAATCCTTACTAATTTGTTATAAACAATTTAAAAACCGTGTTAAATTTTAGGTATTTGGGAATTCTTTGTTTCTTTTGAGATTCAAAGAAATAAAAATCAAGGCAGAGGAAATATGAAAATCACAAAAGTAATTTCAAACATTTTTTTAGTTTTTACTGTTGCAATTGTTTCTTTTTTTCTTACTTCGTGCGGAAAAAAGGAAGAAGAACAATTTGGAATTGGTTCGCCAACAACTTCTTCTTACAAAGATGAAGATCTCGTTTGGGTAGAAAATTTTAATCAAAAAACTTTAGACGAAAGTTCTTGGTCATTTGAAACTCATGCGCCAGGTTGGGTAAACAATGAACTTCAGGCGTATATCGTTTCTGACCAGAATGTTTACTTAAAAGATGGAAAACTTATTATTCAGCCAATTAAAACTGGAGAAACTTATACTTCTGGCAGAATTAACACTCTCGGCAAAAGAGAATTCACTTATGGAAGATTTGAAGCCCGCCTAAAAGTTCCACGTGGACAAGGATTTTTGCCTGCATTCTGGATGATGCCCGCAGACGAAAGTTTTTACGGTCAATGGCCAAAATGTGGCGAAATTGACATTATGGAAGTTCTCGGTAACGAAGTCGGAAAATGTTATGGTTCGCTTCACTTTGGTGAACCTCACACTCAAAGACAAGGTTTTGCAATGCTTCCACAAGGAAACTTTGCAGATGAATTTCATATTTTTGCAGTTGAATGGGAGCCAGGCGAAATTCGCTTTTATGTAGACGACAGAATGTATTACAAAACAAGCGATTGGTTTACAAAAAAAGATGGTTATGGCGAAATTACTTATCCTGCACCTTTTGACCAACCTTTCTATATTATTCTTAATGTAGCAGTTGGAGGTTCTTGGCCAGGAAATCCAGACGAATACACACTTTTTGACGAAAATGCTCAAATGGTTGTTGACTATGTAAAAGTTTACCAAAAACAAAATTACGATGAAAATGTCAAAAGACCTGTTACGCCTGTTGTAAAAATGGAAGTAAAAGAAGGAAACATTGCTTCTAACGATGGCGCTCGCTGGTCGCTTCACCTTGAGCCAGACGGAAAAGCAACAGCCGATCTTACTGACAATGGCTTAACAGTTAGAACAGAGCAAAATGGTTCGCTCGATTATTCAGTTCAACTTTTGCAATCATATATTCAAGTTGTAGACGGAGAAACTTACAGATATTCTTTTGACGCTTGGGCAGATGAACCGAGAACAATCAAAACTGCAATTACGCTCCCGAACAACAACTGGAAGCGTGCATTCGGCGATGTTCGTGTCGCTCTTGATTCAACTAAAAAAACTTACACTTATACTTTTACAATGAACGAAACTTCAGATGCAAACGCTCGTCTTGAATATCAACTTGGCAATACTGATTCAACGGCAACAGTTCATATCGAAAACATCAAACTTGAACATCTAAAAAATGCAGGCCCAGTAAATAAACATCCAGCACTTCCAGATGGAAATTTGATTTACAATGGTCAATTCCAAGAAGGAGAAAAGCGTTTAGGCAATTGGGAAGTTGAATCTGTTGACGGAGCAAATGTTTATGTAACAAACGAAAATAAAATCCGCGAACTTAAAGCGCAGGCACCAGCAAATAGCACTCAAGCGTCAGATATTAAAATTCTTCAAAAAGGAATTATGCTTACTCCGGGCAGCGAAAACTTAATCAAGTTTGACGCAAGTTCAACTGTAGCAGGAAAAATTCAAATCAAGTGTGGCAACTTTGTTCAAGATGTTGAACTTTCTTCTGGAACTAACAAGTTTGAATATTCGTTTATCGCTCCAAGAACTAATCAAGAAGTTACTTTTGAAATGAATCTTGCAATTCCAGGTGCTGTTGTAACTTTAGACAATGTTGTTCTCAAAGAAGCGATTATGATTCAAAACGGAAACTTTGATAAAGGATTGAAATCATTTGAAGTTTTTGCTAATTCAGATGCCTTAGAAGAACACGAAGTTGATGAAGGTCAGCAAGACAAATTCTTTGCCATTACAATTGACAAAACTGGTCGCGAAGACTGGAGCATTCAACTTATGCAACGAAATGTTGAACTTGTTGAAGGCAAGACTTACAAAATTTCTTTTAAAGCAAAATCTGATTATAAACGTGATATTATGCTCGCTTTGCAAAGAGATGGACTTCAAGACAATAATTGGATTCCATATTCTGGTCAACCAACTTTTGTCGTTTCTGATAATTGGAAAACTTTTGAACATGAATTTGAAATGGCTCACCCAACAGATTCAAATGTAATTCTTACATTTTCTATGGGCGCTGTTAATCAAAATCAAATTAATCGACGACATACAATTTGTATCGATTCAATTTCTTTGATTGAAGTTAAATAATTATTGGCATTGTTGGATTTAATTTTGCAATTTGTTTATCTTGAGAGCAATGGAGAATTTATTTGTCTATGCTCTCAAGGCGACAAAAATTAAAACTATTTGTCTACAGTAAAATTATTGGTCTGATGATTGAGGCGATATTGCATCGGTGTCAGACCAGTATTTTTTTTAAATATTTTTGTAAAGTAACTGTGTGAATTGAACGAAAGACTTTCCGCAATTTCTGCATAAGAAAGGTCTGTATAAGTGAGTAAACTGCACGCTTCGTCAATTCTGATTTGTTCAATATAAGAAATCATTGTTTGTCCAGTTTCTTTTTTAAAAAGTGTACTCAAATATTTTTCGCTTAGACCAAGATATTCAGAAATAGTGCTAACTTTGATTTGTTCTTGATAATGACTTGTAATGTATTCGATAGATTTTCGAATATAAAGCGAAGAACCTGAATTCTTTTTTAATTCACGCATCGCTTTTGCATAAGAAAGTACAACTTCGCGATAAAGTTCTTCTATGTCTTCTTTATCAGAAAGTTTATCCATTCTTCTGATAAAAACATCGCTCATAGTATAAGCACATTCTTTTGTCATTTCGCCTTCAATACAAAATCGCGCAATTAAAGCAGTTCCAATAATAAAATGATATTTAACATTTCGAACTTTATCATCTGATAAAGTTCCTTGTCCGTCGACAATAAGTTTTGGTCCTCCGCTCGCTTCAAGTTGTTCAACATTTCCTTGCTTTACTAAATCATAAAAATACATTTCTTCATTGTACGAAAGGCGAAATTTTCCTTTCTTAAAAGCGTCATGTTTTGATTTTGCATAATCTTCTTGTAAGGAAGTAGTTTTCTTTGATTTTTCATTCATTGTCTATATTTTAGCACGATTTTTTTTAAAAGTCTAAATTCATTTAAATAAAAATTTGCAAATTGTTTTATAAAATTGACCTTGATTAAATATTTCAGTATTATCAAATGAATAATATTAAAGTAAATCGGAATTTGAGATTGAGATAAAAACTTTGTCCAAAGTCGCACCAAAGTGTCGAAGTTTTTATCTTTATTTAATTTGCGATTTTTCACTTCGTTGCAAAATCGTGCTAAGGAGAAGTACATTGTTTAAAATTTTAGAAAAAAAACAACTTTCTGCTGGAGTTTTTTATATGAAAGTTAACGCCCCAGAAATTGCTCGCAACAGAAAAGCAGGTCAATTCGTTATTATTCAAATTGACGCTGAATTTGGAGAACGCATTCCTCTTACAATTGCAGACGCAAATGCTCAAGAAGGTTGGATTGCTCTTGTTTTTCAGGCAGTCGGCGCTACAACTTTTAAACTTTCTCTGATGGAAGCTGGACAAGAACTTCCTACTGTTCTTGGACCTTTAGGGCGTCCTTCTAAAATTGAAAAATATGACAATCCAGTTTTGATTGTCGGCGGAGGATTTGGCGTTGCGCCTTGTTATCCAATTGTTCAAGCACACAAAGCAATCGGAAATAAAGTTATAATGGTAATTTGTGCTCGCAACAAAGATTTACTCATTTATGTTGACGAAATGAAAGCAATTTGTGATGAAGTTATAATTATGACCGATGATGGTTCTGCTGGTCGAAAAGGCGTTTCAACTGTTCCTGTAAAAGAAATGTGCGAAAGCCAATGTCCACCTGCCGAAGTTATTGCAATTGGTCCCCCAATTATGATGAAATTCTGTGCACTTACAACAAAAGAATATGGCATTAAAACAACTGTTTCTTTAAATACAATTATGATTGACGGAACAGGAATGTGTGGAGGTTGTCGCGCTTCTATTGGTGGCAAAACCAAATTTGTATGTGTTGACGGTCCAGAATTTAATGCTCACGAAGTTGACTGGGACAATATGATGATGCGTATGAAGTCTTTCAAATCTCGTGAACAAGATGACGACCATAAATGTCGTATGCTTGCACAAGCCGATGCATTGGCAAACAAATAAAATGATAGATATGGGAGCAAAAAATGGCAATTAATGTTACAGAAGAATTAAATAGAATTAACGAAATCATAAAGACAAATGGAAAACTTTCTGCAAAAGACCGCAACACAATTCCCCAAATGGAAATGCCTGCTCTTGACGCAAAAGTTCGTGCTCGCCAAATGGACGAAGTTACACTTGGTTATTCTGCTGAACAAGCAATTGTAGAAGCAAATCGTTGTTTGCAATGTGCAAAACCTTTTTGTATGGAAGGTTGTCCAGTAAATATTAACATTCCAAAATTCATTGGCGAAATAGCAAATGGTGAATTTAAATCTGCCATTGACACAATCAAAGAAACTTCACTTCTTCCTGCAATTTGTGGGCGTGTTTGTCCGCAAGAAAAACAATGTCAAGGAAAATGCACAGTAGGAAAAGTTTTCAAAAATCCAGAAAAAGCAGTTTCAATTGGACGCCTTGAACGATTTGTTGCCGACTGGGAACGCGAAAATAATCAAGTAACGCTTCCATCAGTTGCCCCAAAAACAGGAAAGAAAGTTGCTATAATTGGAGCAGGTCCTGCAGGTCTTACTGTTGCAGCCGATTGTGCCCGAGCTGGACACGATGTTACAGTTTTTGAAGCTTTTCAAAAAGCGGGTGGCGTTATGATGTACGGAATTCCAGAATTTCGTTTGCCAAAAAAAATCGTTCAAGACGAACTTCAAAATCTTGAAAAAATCGGTGTTAAGTTTGAATTGAATTTTCTTGTTGGTCGCACAAACACTTTAGAACAATTACTTTCTGAAAAAGGTTTTGACGCCGCCTTTGTTGGAACTGGTGCAGGACTTCCAAAATTCTTAAATGTTCCAGGTGAAAATTTAATCGGCGTATTTAGTGCGAACGAATATTTAACTCGTGCAAATCTTATGAAAGGCTACGACAAAGAACACGCGGCAACTCCGATTTACGAAGCAAAACATGTTGTCGTTTGCGGTGCCGGAAATGTTGCAATGGACGCGGCTCGAATGGCGTTCCGACTTGGTGCCGAAACTGTTGATGTCGTTTATCGCCGAACAAGAAACGAAATGCCTGCTCGTATTGAAGAAATTGCTCATGCCGAAGAAGAAGGCGTAAACTTTAGATTTCTTGAAAATCCTATCGAAGTTCTCGGAAATGATGAAGGCAAGGTTTGTGGTGTTCGTTGTCTTTCTTACGAACTTGGTGAACCAGACGAATCTGGTCGCCGAAGTCCAGTTCCAATTCCTAATTCTGAACACGATGTCGAATGTGATGCTATGATTGTTGCTCTCGGAAATGGTTCAAATCCGTTGCTTGTTTCCACAACGCCAGGATTAAATGCAGATTCAAAAGGACACATCACAGTTGACCAAAACCAAGCTACAAGCCACACAAAAGTTTGGGCAGGTGGAGATATAGTTCTTGGAGCGGCAACCGTAATTCTTGCAATGGGCGAAGGCAGAAAAGCCGCCGCCGCAATAAATGAATATTTGAAAAACTAATAATATTCTAAGAATACATTATTACAAAAATACAAAAGCGTAAAAAGAAATCTGCAATAAAAATGAACGATATCTCGACGCAAGCGTTCGAGGTATCGTTCTTTCTCATAAGGTATCGCAGTCGGATTTCATACCATTTTTATGACGCAAGCGTCGGGGTATGAAACCCTCCGCACGAATCAAGAACCTTGTTTTTTTGCTGCCATTTTTTCTTGATACGCTTTTTTTATCGATTCTACAAAAAGTTTATCTTGACTATCAAGTTTTTGGGCAGAAAATGAAGGTTGACCATCTGCTTCAGAAATACGATAGATTTTTCGAGGATCTGCTTTGTAAGCCGGACTTGATTTTGCGTTTACCCACCAATTCAAAACTGCAAGAATACAAGTAATATATTTTACTACATTTGCATTTGTTGCAGTAACATTTTTTGTTTTCTGCTTTGCATTCAATAAAACATCAAGACGTTTTGAAACTGGAGTTACAATGTCAAAATGGTAACATTCCCAAGGATTTTCGAAACCATTAACTTTTCCATTTGGTGCACTGACAAGTCCCACCGTACGAGAAATATCAGAGAACGCTTTAAAAATAAAAGCAATTCTTGTTGCAAGAGAAATGTATTTTCCATCATTTACAGGTCGCTCTAAAATCAATTGTTCAAAAGTGAAATTTGGAAGAAAAAGATATTTTGTCAACCAATAAATGTTCGTAATTGATTTTTTTCCGAGCATCGTTTTTGGAAAATTTGGTTGCGTATAAGTTTGGTTCACGAGATTCTTTAATTCTTCGCCGTACTTTCTATTAAAATAATCCTCTCGATAAACTGACCATTCATTTATAATTTCTATAATATTATCGTTTTTAGATTCAAAAAAAGGATTTGCGTTAAGATCAAATTTCATATTATGACAAGTAAGAAAAAAATCTTCCAAAATTCTTAAAAGAACAATCGTAATTTGCATCGGATTTTTTGGCGAAAGATAAAGGAACGTTTCGCCAAATTCATAAAGCGGTTCAAAATAAGGATACATATCTGGAAAATTTTCAAGATTAAGAAATCCCGCTTTTGGAAACATTTGGTCGAGCAATTTTAATCCTGTTTTTACCATTTCGGTTTTTTCTTCAACTGGTTTTGCCGCTTCTTCCTTTGCCTTTTTTATTTCAGCAAGTTTTTTTTCTTCTGCGGCAATTTCCTCTTGAGATTTTTTCTTTTCTGCTATAAGTAAATCAAATTTCTTTAAGTCAATAAATTTTAGAATTGCAGAAATTTCTTGAGTAAAGAATTTTGGATAAGTACAAAATCCAGTTCCGCACATTCGCATCAAAAGAGGATAAAGTCCTGCAATACATTGTGAATGAATATAAACCCATTCAGAAATTGCTTGCTTTGAAAGTAACTGAAATTTTTCTTGATTCGCTTTTGGATATTTTGTAATTTCATTGTAAATGTCTTTAATAATTTGAGAAATCATTGCATCTCCCAAATAAAAAATTGTAAGAACTTGTTTGTAAACCGCTTTTACAAAAGGAACAAGTTCACTTACAAGAACAACTTTATTTTTTACATTCAAGTCAACGTATGCAAGTTTAATATCGCGTGTGTTCCAAGTTGCAACTTTTCTAAGAAATTTAAATTGAATTTCGGTTTCATTTTGAATTTTTGCTTTAAATGTATCTGGCGAATTTTGGATAAGTGTTTTGACAACTGTAATAAAATTTTGAATATGTTCAATGTGATTATTCAATGTAATTTCTACAAATCCTGGCAAAACTTTTTCTGTTCCATCTTTTATCAATGGACGAATGAAATTTAAAAAGCCATAATTTTTTTTAATTCCATATTCTGTTGACATCATAAGTTTGTCGATAAGTTGATTGTCCTTTTGCGAAATTGAAGGAAGGTCTGGAACATTTTTTGTTTTTTTTACCGATACTGTCGATTTAGAATTTGAAGAACTATTTGAAGAATTCAACGATGAATTTGAACTTCCAGAAGAAACAGAAGAATTTGTCTGTCCAGTTGCCCGAGAATAATTACTATATTGAACTTGCTTTTTAGGAAGTTTGGAATAATCAACTGGAACAGATTTTTCAGTAAGAATTTCGCCACCTAAAACTTTTTGCATTTTAGTGGCTTCTTCTGTATCAATATTGCCAATATTCCTTCTTGTGTTGTCCAAAGTTCCTGGCTCAAAAACTGCTCGTGGAATTTTCTTTTTATTTTCGTAATCTTCTGCCATAAAAAAATCTCCTTTTTATTTCCGGAAAATTCCTAAAAAATAATCATTTCTTTTCAGTATAACAATCTTTCATTTTTCAATCTAAAGTCGTAATTTGCTTTTTTTTGCAATTGCAGGAAAATCTTTAAGAACAATTTTGTTGCCAGCGGAATCAAGAATTATTCCATCAAGTGTTCCAAAAATTGTGTAATAGGTTGAATTAATTGCAATAAGATTTATCGCTCTCGAAATAACATTTTTTGGAGTAAAATTTAAGTCAACCATACTTTCCATATCTTGAATAATCCAATTTTGTGCAAGCCCAAATGAATGTGTAATTTCAACTGGAGGAAGAGTCGTAATTTTTCCATCTGTAAAAATTATATTATCATTGTAGGCATTTTGGTCAACAGCGTCTAGCGAAGTTGTTGAAAGTCGTAAGGCAATTTTTTTTCCGTCAGTTTCTCCGCAAGCGGTAATATTCTCGCCACTTGTAATAAATTTATAATAAGAACGATTTGCAAAAAGAAAACAAAATCCATTATTATTCGGAAAAGATTCTAGCAAATCACCATTTTTAAGCGTCAAATTCATTCTTCCAGAAATCGAAGTGAATGCATACCAAGACGCAGAACAGCGGCGCATTGTTGGTGCTGGTTTTACAGAAAAACATTCACAAGCGCCGCTTTCGGAAAATCTTCCGATAAAAGCAAGTTCAACAAAAGGACGCAAAGAATCGCCACGAACTTTTAATTTAAACGAAAGTCTGTTTTGAACATGATTCCAGCCAAGTCTAATATAACGAGATTTTGCCGAACTTACGCATACACCTTTTTTAAGATTTTTTGGAATAAAATGAAGTCGAAGCCCAAGGAAAACTCGATAAACATATTTAGTGTTTGTTTTTTTATTCCACAAAGAAATTTCTGCCATACTCAAAACTTTGTTATCAAAAATATCAATAGAACCTAGATAATCACCAAAATTGAATGTATAAATAAGTCTTGGACGAATTCTAAGTCGAGTAAAAATTGCAGGCATTGGAATTCCAAAAAAAGGTTCACGAATACCAAAAATATCAAGTGTTTCTGGAAGAGAATTAAATGTTCCAAAAATTGGTTTCCCATTTTTTATGATTTGTTTTGGTGCCTCTTTTATTTCTCTGCTATACATTTTGATTTTTCCTATTCATCAATGTAATATCCTGGCGAAACTACTTCAATACACGATTGACTTAATTTTTCAAGAAGTGTAACGCCTTTATCATTCATCAGCGAACCTTCAACTTCCACATAAAAATAATATTGCCATGGAATATTTTTTACTGGATGACTTTTCAAAGAACGCATATTGTATCCTGCATCTCCAAATGCTTGAACAGCTTTTGCAAGCGAACCTGGAATATTTTTTACTGTAAATAACACAATGAAAACTGGTTTTTTTCCAGTTGCCACGCTACCCGGCGGATTATTAGAAAAAACTAAAAACCGCGTTGTGTTCTGGTCGTTTGAATTAATTTCTTTTTCAAGAATATCAAGATTATAAAGAGCCGCTGATTCTTCACTAGCAATTGCGGCAACTGTTTTGTCGTTTTTATTTGCAACTAAATTTGAAGCAACTGCTGTATTGCTCGCATTTTGAATTGCAAATCCATGATTTTGAATATATTCCATACATTGTTCAATTGCTTGCGGATGACTGACAACAGTTTTAATGTCAGAAACTTTTGCTCCTTTTATTCCAAGCAATGTCTGGCTTATTTTAAGTTTATGCATTTTTATTATATTTAGATTTCCACGGAACATAAGATCAAAAACTTGATTGACATCGCCAGCAAAACTATTTTCTACAGGAAGAACCGCATAATCACATTCTTGCTTTTCAACAGATTCATACGCTTTTGCAAAAGATGGAAATGAGATAAATTCCTGATTAGGAAAAATTTGACTTGCCGCAATATATGCAAAGGCACCTTTTATTCCACAGTAAGCAATTTTTTTCTTTGTTTCTTCTGACATTTTTTAGCCTTTTCTATATTTTAGATTTTTATATAATAACCGAAAATTATTAGAATTTCAAATTACTGCAAAATTATAAAGTTGAATTTTGCTATTTTTTTGAGTATAATAGAAGTGTGAAAGTTCTTAACAAATTTAAAGAAACTGCCGTTTCTGTTTTTCCGGTTATGGCAATTGTTTTGCTCCTTGGACTGACAATTGTTCCTTTAGATAAAATTCTGCTTGTTCGTTTTGTAATTGGTGGAATTCTTCTTATTCTTGGTCTTACAATTTTTCTCATTGGTGTCGATTTGGGAATTCAACCAATGGGAGAACAATGTGGTGCCGAACTTACAAAAAGAAAAAATCTTATTCTTTTACTTTCGGTCGCATTTATCATTGGTTTTATTGTAACTGCCGCTGAACCTGATATTCAAGTTTTTGGCGATCAAGTTAAAAGTTATTTTAATTTTGTCAACAAATCTGTGTTTACATTTGTAATCGCGGCGGGTGTCGGTTTGTTTATCACGATTGGTCTTTTACGAACAGTCTTGAATTTATCAATTAAGTGGACACTTTTTATTTCTTACGCTTTTCTTTTTACAGTTGCAATGTTTGCACCAGAAAGTTTTATTGGAATTGCATTTGATTCTGGCGGTGCGACAACAGGTCCAATGACCGTTCCATTTATTATGGCACTTGGACTTGGTGTTTCTTCTGTTCGTTCTGATAGTGACAATTCATTTGGTTTAACAGGAATTTGTTCTATCGGACCAATTCTTGCGGTTTTAATTTATTCCCTTGTTTTAAAATCACAAAGCAACATTGATTCGCAACAAATTTTGCAAGCAAGCGAAATTTCTGAAACAGCATTAACTGGCGGATTTTTTTACGAAGTATTTAATCCATTTAGAAAAATATTCAGTTCAACAGTTCACGAAGCAATTATTTCGATTTTGCCTCTTTTTGGACTTTTTATAATTTTCCAGATTACGCTTTTAAAAATGACACCTTTGCAAGTTGCAAGATTAATAATTGGTTTTGTATACAGTTTTATTGGTCTTACAATTTTTCTTGTTGGCGTAAACGGAGGATTCTCGGAAGCAGGTGGCGAACTCGGAAAACTTCTTGGCGAATACGCAATGACGCGAGGTTCTATTTGGTTTGTACTTTTAATTGTCGTTGGACTTTTGCTTGGTGCAATTATTGTTTGCGCAGAACCTGCTGTTTGGGTTTTAAGTGAACAAGTTGAAAGCGTTTCCGGCGGAACAATAAAACGAAAGTTCTTGTTAATATTCCTTTCTATCGGAACTGCAATCGCAATCGGGCTTTCTCTTTGGCGTGCCGTAAGCGGTTTTAATTTAAAATATATCTTAATTCCTGGTTATGCAATTGCAATGATTTTGATGATTTTTTCTCCATCGTTGTTTTCTGGAATTGCATTTGACTCTGGTGGCGTTGCGTCAGGACCTTTGACTTCAACTTTTGTTTTATCATTCACTTTGGGTGCCGCTGCAAATAGTGCAAATGGAACAGATTCATTTGGAGTAATCGCACTTGTTGCAATGATGCCTTTGATTGCAATTCAGATAATGGGAATTATTTTCAAAATTAAAGTAAAAAAACAAGGAGACCAGAAATGAGTTACAACTTGATTGTTACAATTGTTCCTCAATATTCCGGCGAACTTATAACAAATGCCGCACGCGACGCTGGTTGCCCGGGAGGAACTGTTTTGCGCGCAACAGAAACTGTTGCCAACGGACTTGTTCAACTTTTAGGATTTGGTGATACTCCAAAAGATATTGTTTACAATATTGTCGAAGAACAAGATTCAGAAAAAATCATCGCGTCAATAAAAAAAGTAACTGAAGATAAAAAGAAAAAATTTGGATTTCTTTTTTCAATCGCAGTTAATGATTTTATAAAGGCTGGAAATTTAAATTCTGTAACTTCAAACAATTCAAATCCATCAAGCAAAAATGAAGGAGAAAAAAAGATGAGCGAAAATTCTTACCAATTAATAAATGTAATAGTAAATCGTGGATATGCAGAAGATGCAATGGCAGCCGCAAGAAAAGCTGGTGCTGGAGGAGGAACAATTATTAATGCACGAGGAACTGCAAAAGAAGGCGATGCAAAATTCTTTGGTGCCGAAATTGTTCCCGAAAAAGAAATGCTTATTATTCTCGTTCCACAAGAAAAAAAAGAAAGTATTGTAAATGCAATCAAAGAAGTTGAATGTTTTAAAAAAGTCGGTTCTGGAATTGTATTCTGCAACGAAGCGGAAAATTTTACAGTTCTCGGAAGAAAATTGCAAAATCCAAATTAATAGTTTACAATTATTAATGGTTTACAATTATTGAAGTTTCGGAGTAATTAAAAATGAGTAATAATGATATTGATCCTTCAATCGCCGCTCTCTTAGATGATGTCCAACCATACAAACAAACAAGTTCAATTAACTTTGAAAAAATGGTTGCAGAAAACGAAGAGGCAAACAAACCTAAAAAAGCGCAAGGTTTAGTTCCAGAGGTTGATTTAAGCATTAAAGAATTTAAAGAAGTAACTCATGTTTTTAATGATGAACCTGCGGATTGGTTTGATAATCCATCATATTACAAAATTGCGATTTCTGGTGAAGGAACTGCTTCTCAGCGACTTCATCAAATCTTGTCAAAATATCTTACTTGCAAAGATATAAAAGACCGTATGGTTTATCGCCAACAAGTAATTATGGCTTATTGGGAAGTCATACATTCAATGGCTCCAAAAATGGCAGAGAAGAATATCGAAATTCCAAAACAAATGCTTATGCGTTTTGCAGTTCTTCTCCCTTCACTTTTTAAACCAGAGCAAAAAGAGTTATTTGCAAAATCAATTCTTAATAATGAAACTAATGAACCAGTTTTTTATCTTGATGAATGGTTTAAAGGAATTGCAACTAGTCAAATAAAATGTTCAACAACCGACGAAGTTCGACAACCAAAAAAAGCGACAACTGCCGAAGCGGCCGCAATGCAAGAACAACAGCGACTTATGCAACTTCAAACAAAAAACTCAGGAAAACTTCAAAGTGCAGAAGGACTTCTTAATGTAAAAGAAAGTGAACGTGCAATGCTCGAAGTAGAATTAAAATCGAGAATTGACAGTCTTTGCGAACATAATCAAATTATGGGAAGTTCGCACAAAGACGCTTACACAGAAGCACAGAAAAAACTCTTTACTGACATTCAAAATTATCTTCACCAACTTTCTAAAAACGATAAAGAACTTTCAAAAGCGTTACACGATTATCAAGAAGCCAACGAAGCATATAATTCTGTTACAGATAAAATTTCTCAAGGTCCAGAAATTGTTGCAATAAATACAGGCGATATTGATACAGAATTTGAAACAGTTCGTCAAATGGCAAAAATGACTTGTGGTCGTCAAGGAAACCAATTTCCAATTTTTACAAGGGAATTTTATCATTGTATGCCACAAGGAACTGGTTTTAGAGAAAATGTTGTAAATATTCTAAAATGGATTGAATCAATTGACCCCGGCGCTTTCTGTCGTATTCATAAAAATGTTCCAAATAGAATTGTTCCTTTTGTTTTGCTTTTGCCAACTTATGGTGATTATGGTTTTTGCTGGGAACCATTTGACAGATACAATCGTGTAACAAGTCGCGGTCGTATTGTTGTTCCGATGTATCCACGTGACCTTAAAATTGCAGTTTTAACTGCAGTTGCAGATCTTCGTTGGCAAGTTGCAAAAGAAAAAGCTTCTTACTATTGGATGGAAGAAGGTCTTACAGGTCAATATTATGAATGGATTGATAAACAAAAATTAAAAGGTGATTTAAAACAATATTTCATTCAAGATTATGTTTTGTGGATGACAAAAGAATCAGAAGGCGTTCAACGACTTGATAAAGAAGTTCGTGGAATTTTCTGGCGCAATATGCCTTTTCCGCAATCGCTCAAAGATACGCTTAAAACTCGAAGTCTTGTTTATGATGAATTGTGCAAAAAAGACCGTAACCGCGAAATGTCAGATGGTTATTGATTTTTAATTCAACTGTTTTAAAATTAGTAAGCAAAAAAAAGCCTGACAAATTGTCAGGCTTTTTTTTGCTTAAAACAATGTTCTCTTTATCAGATTTAGAACTTAGTTTTCGTCAAAATACTTTTCAAATGATGCAAGTGCTTTTGCTTCTGTCAAAATAGTTTTTGCATCTTGCTGAAAATTTCTTGCACTTCTTGAAAGTTCTTCGATAGGTTCTGTCAAAGTAGGAAGAACGGCTTCGTATGGAACAAACATTAAAACAAAAACTGTTCCATCTTGAGCAGTCCACATATCAGCACGTGTTGAACCTTTAAGTACATTTGCAGCCTTTACTTGAGTTGCTTCTTCCAAATAACTAAGAACATCTTTACTTGAACCTGCATCTTGTGTATAAGTTCGTAAAACTGATTGTGTAGCCGAAGAAACTGTTCTTGAAAGTTCTGCACGACCATTTATTTCTGCAACTTTAAGAGAATTAGTTGGTGTAGACATTTTTCCAGAACCAACAGCATAAATACCTGTATTGTCTTTTTTTCCAGCAAGAACCCATTCAGGTCGTCTAACGCCATCAGCACCAATTACACTGTTTTGAGCAGCCTGTTGTGCTGCAGTTTTTGCTTCTTCTGATTGAGTTGATTCACAACTTGTAACACATAAAGCAACGGCAATAATACAAGATAATACTAAAAATGTTTTCTTCATTTTGTCTTTAAACTCCTTAAATTGAAAATTCAAATACAAGTTTAGTATAATGCTAATTATCACTTTTATCAAGAAATCATTTCTTTTCCCATAATTAAATTTTAGTGCTAGTTAAGTTTCTTAGCTTATGATATATTTGATGTACTAAATATGGACGAAATAAAAAAAACCACCAAAACCAAATTTAAAGATAAACTCAAAACTTTTTCAAAAAAAGTATTTGATGCAATTTCGCCTCATCATATAAAGGAACTTCTTGATAAACCTGTTCAAGCAACTGTCGAAGCGGTAATTAATAAAGCCTGCAAAATTATCAACGAAAAACTTCACAAGATGTACAAAAATACAATTATAAATTCTTTGATAACTTTAGGATTGAATATTTTTGGAATGGCAATTGTTCTTCTTAATCCATTTGGTGTTGTTGCTTCAAAATATATTGCGGCCGCTTTCTTTTTATCTGCAATAATTTTCTTTTGGGTACGACAGATTCAGCATATAAAAAAATATGGAAAAGAAACTGTTGAAGTTACAAAAAGTATAGTAACAAAGCGAAGTATTAGCAAAGGCATTGAAAATTATGTATATACAAGATTTCCAGCGATTTCTCTTGCATATACAGAAATTGAAATTGCAGCAAATTTTTTGCCTTCCTTAAGAAAAATTCCTTCGCTAGATAAAACAATAAAATATTTTATTCAAACTTTTTGGAAAAAATTAGCCGTTTATGCGTCAGTTGTCGCAGTTTATTCAATAAGCGTTTATTGGATTGCCAAACCATTTTTATTAAGAAATATAGCCGGATTAAGATGGTATGAAATTTACTTTTATCCGATATATCATACAATTTCTCTTTTTAATCTAGCTTCTAAATAAGGGTGAATATCGTTTGCGGTTTGCAAAACGAACGTTCTATTAAACAATAGAACGTCCGCTTGTCTTACGAGATTGCTTCGCGCGTTCACTTCGTTTACTGCCTCGCAATGACGTTTGCGTTTGCAAATGCGCCGTTATTTTGCGGTGCGCACAACACGGAAACCGTAGTTGTCGTAGCGTTCATAAGGGTAGTCGCCGTAACGGTCAGAAACAGAACAGAGAGAAGCAATGCTGAACCAACTGCCTCCGCGCTGGCATCGGTCAGAACCAGAGGCCGCGCCCGTTTCGGGTGTCGAACTTGTAATATCATCCCAATCATACCAGTCCCAGCACCATTCCCAAACGTTCCCGCTCATGTCGTAAAGTCCTAAGTCGTTTGGGTTTTTGTTTTTTACTTCACGTGTTTTGTTAGAATTTCTTTCATACCAGGCAACTTCGCCTATTTTGTCGCTTCCGCTGTATGTGGTTGAATCCGTCTTTCCGCCTCGTGCAAGGTATTCCCATTCTGCTTCTGTTGGTAAGCGATAGCCGTTTGCGTTTATGTTCATCTCGATTTTATTCCACTGTTTATTGTCGCTCGATGGTCCGCAGTATTT
>CAZOTD010000024.1:0-14895 GCA_964582685.1 uncultured Treponema sp.
GGAAAACTTTATCGCCATCAAGGCAAATTTTTCCTAATATTCTTACAGGTTTAGAACCATCAAGCATTGGAACAGGAATATAACCTAATTCAACGGTTACAGTTCCTTGTACATTTTTTTGATCTTCATATCCAACAAGCAAAGTAAATCTTTCGGAATTTTCAAATTTTTGCTCATTTGCAATTCTCCCTGCCCAATCGACAAAACAATCAAGGTAAAGTTTTGGGTCCTTTTTAACTTGTTCGACAGAAAAGTTTTCTCTGATAGAATCGAATGTTGGCTCTTGAAGATAAGTCATAAGTAATCGAGCTTTCTGACGAATTGCAGAAGAAGCATTAGAATTAAGAAGTCGATTAATTTCAACTTGAGCACCATTATCGTTATATTCGTGAAAACATCTCGATGCTTTTTGATATGAAGAAATAATTTCCCTATCAGAAAGAATATAACCAACAAGATTTTCTGAAATATCTTGCTCTTGAGGATTCTTCTCTTCATACGAAGTAAGTGCAAGTTCAGATAAATCTGCACGGTCGCTATTGTAATTTCTATTTGAATTTTGTGTATTCAAAATTAAATTGACAACAATAATTCCGACAAAAATTCCGATAATTCCAGATGCAACAAAAGCCCAAATTTTTTTAGGATTAATACCAATTGGCGGATAAAATTTTTCAATTTTTCCTGAATCTAAATAGCGACAAATTGTTTCGTAATCGCCATGAATTTCGCGAAGAAAATTAAGTGCCTTTTTTGCAATTTGACATTGCGGATTAAGCTCAAGGATTTCAAGATAATATTGAATTGCACGCTCAGTATCGCCACGTCGCAAAAAAATTGCTGCTTGACCAAGAAGAAGTCTTGTATCATTCATTTTAATTCTTCTTGCTAATTCAAAATTATAACTTGCAAGACCAGCATCACCACTATAAAGACAAGCGATTCCCAATGTGCAAAAATAATCAAAACTGTCTTCGTAATTTTCTGCACGACTTTGAAGAATTTTTATTGCACCTTCAAAATCTCTTAGCGACATCATTTTTTTTGCAGATTCAATTGCGCTTCTTTTCATTATTTTCCAGCCAAAATTAATTTTTGAGAATTTTAATTACTTCATTCAATTCAGCATGTAAACGCATCAATTCAAGACGATTTGTATTTTTTCCATCATCTTCAAGTTTTCTAATTCGTTCAATAAGTTCTAAAACATATTCCTTATCGATTTCTTTTTTTTGAACTTTTGGTTCTGGATTTTCTAAATTTGAAGTTTGCAAATTTTCATTATCTAAATTTATATTTTCTGAATCGTCGTTAGAATTATTCTGGTAAGAATAAAGTTTTGAATTATCTAAAAGAATCTCTTCACTTTTTTTAATTTCTTCAGTTTCCAAACCTTCTTGTTCAAACTCTGGTATTTCATCAACAGTTTTTGGATAATCATTTGGTGAATTAGATTTTATCTGTATAAATTCAATTTTTTGGATAAACTCAAATTCTTGTTCTGGCTGTAATTTTTTTGACTTAAAGAAAAATCCAACACAAGCATTGTTATAACCTAAAACAGTGTTAAAACTCCGCCCCGCAATAAATTGATTTTCAAAATTATCAGTTTCAAAAAAAGATTTTGCAGCGATTACAGTTTTATAAACATATTTGTCGAAATTGTTATTCATCAAAAATCGAATACTTGTAACTCCATCTGTCGAAGTTAAAACTTCATTTTTATTAAAATTTGTAATAATACATTCTCTGTCAATTTTTTTATTATCTTCTGTAAAAAATGGAGTACCATTCCATTCACCGAGCAAAGTATCAAAAACTGATTTTAAACCTACTGTGTGTTTAACTTTGTCAATATTTTTAATGGAATATTTGATATTAAGTTCATTATCTTTAGCAACTGTATAAGTTACTGTAAGTTCAATTTTTTTTCCAACATTATATTTTATTTCGACAAAATCTTGAGTAACAGAATATGTATTTGAAACGCCTCCAGAAGTTTTTAAATTAAAATAATTTTTATCAACAAGCATTCCAATAAAACTTGATTTTCCAAAATCAACAGTATCAAGAACAGGAATTTTCTTTCCATTGGAATCAAGATAATAAAGCAGAACGCCACCGTTATGACCAACATATTCAATAAAAATATTGCCTTGATTAAAATAATTTTTATTCGTTGTTTTATTTTGTGCAGATAAATTAAACGAAAGTCCAATTATAAAAAGCAACATTATTTTTTTTCTAATATTCATTTATTCATCTCCCAAAAGTTTATATACTTCTTCTGCTTGAATTTTTAACTCTTTAATTGAGTTTACCATTTCGTTTTCATAATCTTTAACTTGTGCTTCAAGTTCTGTAGCCTTTTGTCTTTCTGCTGCCAAAGTATTCATTTCTTCTTTATAATCTTTAACTTGAGCTTCAAGCTCTGCAGTCTTTTGTCTTTCTGCTGCCAAAGTATTATCAAGATTTTCATTTTGTTGCCTAAGTTCACGAAGTTGAGAATTAACGCCGACAGAATTTTCCATTTGATATTGCTTTAAAGCTTTTTCGTAAGATTCTTTTGAAGAAAGATAATCTTCTCCAGTTTGCTTTAAAAGATATAAAAGTTTTTCTTCTCTTCCACGCTGAACAATTATATCAAGTCTAAATTGTGCATCTCGAGTTTTTGCTTCATCAGGAAATTCAAGAACAATTCTTTCATACAATGGTTTTGCACTGTCAAAGTTGTAAGTCGCATAAAAACTTTCTGCAATCCAAAAAAGTGCAGAAGAATAAAGTTTGTGCTTTGGATTTTCATGACAAAAATCACTCAAAGTAAGAATTGATTTTTCGTAATCGTTCTGATGATAAAGATTTTTTCCCTTTTGGTATTTTACAAGTGGCACATATTGATTATGTGGAAATTGCTTAAGAAACAAATCACAATCAGCGACAGCATATTTATATTGTCCACTAAAAGTTTCTGCCATAATAAGAAGATAAAGAGATTCAGGAGTAATATTTTCTTGATTTGAATGAAGTTTTTTAAATAGGAATATTGAAGTTTGCCAATCATTATTTCCATAAGCATTTAAGGCATCAGCATAAACAGAAGATTCTTGTTGTTCAGGAAGAACATCCATATTTAAAAAATTTTGTTCTTGTGAAAAACATGGAAAAGACAAGGCAACTGCGACTAATAAAATAGCAAACAACATTTTTTTACAAACACTCATTCCAACCTTCCTGCAAAGAAAGCAGAACCTGACACAATTATATCAGAGCCTGCATCAACTACACTTTGAATAGTATTTTCATTTATTCCGCCATCAACGGAAATTAAAAAGTTCAAATCTTTATTTTTTCTAATTTCAACAAGTTGCGAAATTTTACTGACACATTCAAAAATAATTTTTTGTCCACCAAATCCAGGTTCAACTGTCATAACAAGAAGAAGGTCAAGGAATGGTAGATATTTTTCGATAAAACTTATAGGCGTTTTTGGTTTAATTGCAAGTCCAGCTTTAATTCCAAAATCATGAATTTGTTTTAAGACATCTTCAATTCTTTCTACATTTTCGCAATGAAAAGTAATATAATCTGCACCTACATTTTTAAAAGATTCAATTTGTCGTTCAGGATGCTCAATCATAAGATGAACATCAAAAGGAAGTTTAGTTAAAGGTCGAATGGATTTTACTATAGGCTGCCCAAAACTAATTTGAGGAACAAAACTTCCATCCATAACATCGATATGGATAAAACCACCTTTTTTTTCTTCAATCTTTTTTACAGCATCCCCAAGATTTGCAAAATCTGCAGAAAGTAATGATGGTGCTAGAATGTAATTTTTCATTGTCATTATATTTTAGCAAAAGTCTAAATACTTGTCGAGTGAAAATTGTACCATATTTTTTAGACTGTTTCCTTAAAAAAAACGCTCTTTGATTTTCAAAGAACGCTTTTAATATTCTGTAAAAACCAGCACAAGCAAATTAGACTAGAAGCATTGTGCCGCCAGAAACTTCGTGCGCCTATAGCACACTCGTTACGAATACGTGCTCGCTGTCGGCTCCAAATTTGCACGACGCTGGTTTCGTGCACTTTCGCAATCGTAATCAAGATTTATATCATGAATTTTGGTTTAACCAATTTTACTCAGTTGGACGCTTTTTTAAGTTTTTGCTTTCGAGGATAGCTTGCCCTTCCCCAACTTTTTGTTCCATCATAGCACGAACTTTTAATGGAAGACCTGCAAGAGTAATAAAACCTTGTGCGTCTTTGTGGTCATAAAGCTCTCCAGTTGTAAACGAAGCAATAGATTCATTATACAAACTATATTTTGAACCAGAACCAGCACCACGAATTGCACCTTTTACAACTTTAACTTTTGACCAACCCGTAACAGTTTCTTCGGTTTTATCAACAAAAGCCATACAAGATTCCATTAGAGTTGTAAACCATTTTCCGTCGTAAATTAATTCTGCAATTCGCAAAGAAACATGCTGCTTAAAATGATAAGTTTCTCTGTCTAAACAAAGGTGATCCATCATTCTATGTGCAAAATAAAGAATTGCACCTCCAGGAGTTTCGTAAACACCACGGCTTTTCATTCCGACAAAACGATTTTCGCAAATATCAGCAAGACCAACTCCATTACGACCACCAATTTCGTTCAAAGTAGTCAAAATTTCTAAAGCGTCCATTTTTTTGCCATTCAAACCAACAGGAATTCCTTTTTCCCATTCGATAGTAACATATTCACCATCATTTGAAGCATCTTCTGGAACTTTGGTATTTTTTAGCATGTGCTTGAAGTTTGGCTCATTTTCAGTTTTTTCAAGTTCAAGACCTTCGTGACTTAAATGCCAGATATTTTCATCACGTGAATATGATTGGTCTTTTTTCATAGGAACTTCAAGTCCGCGCTCTTCAAGGAATTTTATTTCAGCTTCGCGACTGTCCATATTCCATTTTTCATCTCGCCAAGCGGCAATAACTTTAATATCTGGAGCAAATGCTTTAATTGCAAATTCAAAACGAACTTGATCGTTACCTTTTCCTGTAGCGCCATGACAAATTGCAACTGCATGTTCTTGTCTTGCATATTCAACTAGAATTTTTCCAATCAGTGGACGTGCTGTACTTGTTCCCAAAAGATATTCATCTTCGTAAACTGCATTTGCTTTGAGGGCAGGCCAAATATATTCTTCGATGTATTCTTTTTTAGCGTCAACGACATAACATGCACTAGCACCAGTTTTTAATGCACGCTCTTTTATTGCACTCCAATCATCGCCTTGACCAAGATCGATACAAACTGCAATTACATCATAATTATAATTCTCTTTAAGCCAAGGAATAATAACTGTAGTATCAAGACCTCCAGAATAAGCCAAAACAACTTTATCATTTGCCATAATTGTGCCTCTTTATAAATGAAGTAAATATGTATATTTATGCATAAAATATATGCATTTTTGTAATTTTATGCAAGTATATTTGTAAAATTATTTTCATTTTTGAAAGCTTTGAAAGCGCAAAAAATATACCCACCGTTAAGGACAAAAACCCGCTTGGGCACAAAAGACTTTTGAAAACACAAAAATATAACGCACCGTTAAATCGTTTTTAAAGATTTGCTGGTGCATCTTGCAACGCTGTATCAAGCAAATCAGAAATTGCTTTTTTATCAAGGTGAGTTCCAATGATTACGATTTTAATCATTCTGTCGCCATATTTTTCATCCCAGTTTTTTCTTAATTCAGGATCATTTTTAAGATATTTTTCTTGTTCCTTTTTTGGTGCACTTGCAAGCCAAGCGCCACTATATCCTGCAACAATTTGGCGCCCAGTTGTTTCCCAAACCCAAGCCATTTCTGGTTCATCATAGAACCACATTAAGCCTTTTGAACGAATAATATTTTTTGGCCATTGGTCTGCAACTTTGTCAAGTTTTTGTCTATCAAAACAAGCGCGGCGATAATAAACGAATGAGCCAATTCCATATTCATCTTCTTCTGCACCTTCGTGATGATGTTCATGATGGTGATGATGTCCGTGCTCGTCATGGTCGTCGTGGTTATGTTCGTGTTCGTCGTGCTCATGATGATGGTCATGTTCGTGCTCGTCATGGTCGTCGTGGTTATGTTCGTGTTCGTCGTGATGTTCATCATCTAAATCTTTATTTAATTGTGCAACCCAACCTGCACTTTCATATACTTTTTCAAAATCGAATTCGCCAGTTGCAAGAACATCAGCAATATTTACATTTGCTTTTGTAGTTTCAATTACACGCGCATTCGGTTGAAGCATTTTTACAACTGAACGAATTTTTTTAAGTTGTTCTTCTGTAACAAGATCCGTTTTATTAATAATAAGTGTATTGCAAAATTCCACTTGCTGAACAAGTAGACTTTCTATATCTTCTTCATCAAGATCTTTTTTAAGCAGAGCATTTCCTTCATCAAATTCTGTTGCCATTCGCATTGCATCAACAATCGAAATTATTCCATCGATGTAACCATTATCAATTTGTTCAATTGCTTGTGCAATCGGCATTGGTTCACAAACTCCACTTGCTTCAATAAGAACATAATCAAATTTGTTAGTATTAATAAGTTTTTCAATCTGATTTACCATATCAGATTTTAGTGAACAACAGATACAACCATTTTGCAAAGCAACAAGACTTGATGAATCTGTAATATTTGCGTCTTTTGCAATAAGATTTGCATCTACATTTATTTCGCCAATATCATTAACGATAACTGCAACTTTATAACCTTGTTGATTATTGAGAATATGATTCATTAAAGTTGTTTTTCCTGCACCAAGGTAACCAACTAAAAGTGTAATAGGAACTTTCTTTGCCATTTTTTTTCCTCTTTTTATTTAATTGCATTTATTTTTGCTAGTAGATCCAAAATTGAATAGTATTAATATAATAAATTTCATTTGAAAATGCTAGAAAAAAAGTTGCAATTACACAAATTCTAACTTAGAATTATAGAATAAAGAGAGAGTATTTATGAAAGTTTATTTTTTAACTCGGGAACCCGATGTATGCCAATTAATTGGCGACAAACTTACTTCGCAATCTTTTGAAGTAAGAATTTTTCCACTTGTAACTGAATTATTTGAAACAATATTTGATAAAGGGAATACTCCAGGTATTCTTTTTTTAGATTTTTTGTTTTTTCAAAATGAAACTTATGATTTTTATAGCATCCTTGAAAAATACAACAAAGTTTTTCCTATTGTTTATTATAATCATCCTTTTCCAATTCCTCAAAAACGAAAAATTTTCTGGATTTTCAACTTAAAAAAGACCGAACTTTTTCAGGACCTTAGTTATATTGAACCTCTTCTAAATTATATGCAAATAATATTACAAGACCCAGAAATATTTCCTTATGTTTCTGCAATCCAACAACCAAAACCTTTTCGCTCAAGGAACTTAAGATATATTGAGCCACTCAAAAAAGATGAAATTGAATTTTATCTAAAGCGTTATGATAATGTCATTACTGATTTTTTAAAGAACACAATTCCAAAAACAATTCCTAGCAACAAACAACAAGAATATGAACTTTCTTCGGAAGAAATAAATTTTGCAAACAATTTTAGAACAAGGAATAAACTTTCTCACAAAATATTTCTACTTTTTAAATGCCTTTACTCAAATCGAAATTCACATGTCAGTACAATTGAACTCCAAAAAGCGTTAAGTTATGGTTCAAAACAAGAATCACAAAATGGAATACGATTAGCAGTTTTTAGATTAAGAGCAGTTCTTAAAGAAGATGTTTCTGTAAAATTTGAAATTCTTAGTTATGACAATGGTTATTCTCTAGTTGATTTAAAATAAAACAGCTGATTAAAAAATTGTTCTTACTTAGATTTTTTTTTAATCAGTTGTTTAAAATAATCAATCATTGTCCCAAGTATCATACAAAAGACAATGTTGATTTTGAAAATATAATCTTTTTTTTTGCAAACTAGTAAAAGTTTACAAAAAAAATTATTTTAATAAAGCTCCGATACGTTCAAGAACTTTTTTTCTGTCAAGAGGTTTGATGATGTAATTTTTTGCACCAAGGAGAAGAGATTTTTTTACCAATTCTTCTTTTCCAAGAGCACTTACCATTACAACTTTTGCATTTTTATCAAAAGCCATAATCTGTTCAAGTGCTGTAATTCCGTCCATACGTGGCATAGTAATATCCATAGTTACAATATCAACATTTGGACAAAGTTCCTTGTATTTATCAACGCCTTCTTTTCCATCAGCTGCAGTTGCAATAATTTCATAACCTTCACTTGTCAAAATCTGTCCAAGTTGTTTTGCAACAAAAATGGAATCATCGACAACAAGAACGCGAAATTTTGTTCCATCTGCTTTTACACCTTCAGGCGGACGTTCATTGATTGTTGGAAAATCTTGCTTTGTTTTCATAAGTTTTTCTCCCTATATGTTATGAGCGCTCACGAATAGCGACATTAATTTCAATTTTACCACATTCTGTAATAAGAGGAACAATGAGAGCTTCAACATTTTCTGATTGACCAGCCAATGCGGCAATTTCCATTTTTTCACCTACAAACAATGCTGGAGGTGTAAGGTCAAATTTAAATCCCAATTCATGCAATTTTGTTACAGCTTGTGCGGTAATCAAATTTGCTAATTCACTGATAGTAGCTTTTGCCAAATCGTCAAATTCAGGTAGGGTTTCCCCATTCATTTTTGATGCAATGTTCAAAGCTGTTTCATAAGTCATATCAAACAAAACACGACCTTCAACATCGCCAGCTAAACCTACCAAAGCGGCAACACCCATTACTGGCATTGCTGTAGATTTCAAATATAAATCGCCTCTTTTTACATCAGCACCACCTAAAACTTCTTTCAAAACTCTGTAAGAAGTTTCTACGAATGGGTTAATATACTCAACTCTCATGTATTACTCCTTTTATGCTATTGCTTATTATAGTAAGTTAAAGACCCAACAGTCTTTTCTCCCCAATTATAGCCTTTAGAAAGTGACTCATTAGCTCCAAGAATAATAATTCCATTACCCTTGAGTTTTTCCTCAAAATCATCAACGACAACTTTTTGCGCCTCAATAGTAAGGAAAGAAAGAACATCGCGCGCAAATACAATATCAACCATTGGAAGTGAATTAGAGTTTGAACAATCATGATATTCAAACATTATGATATCCTTAATTTCTTGATTAAAAGTATATTCACCTGAAACTTTTTTTGTTACATAAGGTGCATACCAATCATTTGCATTAGCATCTGGAACAGTAAGCAATGGAGCATTTGAAACATTAAGAAGATCAATTTCGTGCGCATAAATTCTAATTTTAGAATCTGGATAACGCTTCTTTAATACACAAGCAAGAGAATAAGATTCAATTCCTTTTCCACAACCTGGATTCCAAACTACAATTTGTTTAGCATTGTTATCTGGCAACAAATTATAGACTTCATCAGAATATTGCTTGCTCCACCAAACTCCATTAAAACTTGACCAAAACGAAGCCAAAAAGTCATTTGCATCTTTTTCTGTTTGAAGTTGTGCATTACCAGCACCTTTTTGTGCAGACCATTGAGAAAAACGACTTTTTACCCATCCTTCATTTATATCTGAAACATAAAATTTCTTTAAGTTCTTTAATTCTTCAACTAGAAATTTGTAATCTTGCTCCGAAGCAGAAAGTTGTGTTGAAACAGCAGATTTTTCTTCTTGTTGATTTGAAGAAACAGGTTTAGATTCTTTAGATTGTTGCTCTTCATTATTTCCAGAAGTTTCTGAAATTTGAGATGAACTATTTGAATAATCATTGTTCATTGAAGTTTCACGTTCTTTTACAGAAATGCGAGAATTAAAAATTTTCTCAACATCCAAAAGAATATAAAGTCGGTTTTGAGATTCAACAACACCATAAATATATTTAATATTAATATCGCCAAACAAAGGATGCGGTGGCTGTATTGTACTTTTTTGGATTCCGACAACTTTATCGATTCCATCAACTACTACACCAAACATTTGATCATCAAGCGAAACAATAAGCATGTTTTCAACAGAATTATCAATGCGAGTTGGAATTTCAATATTGAAGAATAATCTTAAATCAATAATAGGAATAATTTCGCCACGAAGATTATAAACGCCAAGCACAAAAGGCATTGTATTTGGAACATAAGTAAATCGCCCTGTCTTTGCAATTTCTTTTACCTTCATTATATCAACAGCATAATCTTTTCCAGCAAGCGAAAAAGTTACCATTTTGAAATCAATAACAGAAACATTTTCTTTATCTTCTGCCGAGTCCTGCATTAAATCGAGATTATCGCTGTTTTGTTTTAAATCTGTATTAGTATTTTCCATAACGCACTCCATTTTTATACAGAACCATGTGCTTGTTGCGCATTAAGTTCTTGTCGTACACCAAGTTCAAGAAGCTGGCGCACATCAATAATTAACGAAACTGAACCGTCGCCCAAAACAGAAGCACCGGCAATTCCCGGAGAATTAGTAAATTGGTCACGTAAAGGTTTTATTACAACATCTTCTTCACCGATAAGTGAATCAACCATAACACCAACTTTCTTTTCCTCTGAACCAACTATAACTACAAAACTATATTCACTTTGTGATGTTTCTTTAATATTAAACAATCTTGAAAGACGCAAAATACTAATTACTTCATTGCGAACATTCAATACTTCATAATTGTCAATTGTATTAATATCTTGAACTCTAATTCGCTGACTTTCAATAACTGACGCAATAGGAATTGAGTAAACTTCTTTTCCAACACGAACAAGAAGTCCTTGAATAATTGCAAGAGTAAGAGGAAGTCTAATACTGAACTTAGTTCCTTTTCCATGTTCGCTTGTAACAGAAACTGTTCCATTAAGTTTTTGAATCATAGTCTTAACAACATCAAGACCAACACCGCGTCCAGAAACATTTGAAATTTTATCTGAAGTTGAAAAACCTGGTAAAAAGATAAGTTGATAAGCTTCTTGATCTGTCAAAATTTTATTTGGATGAATAAGACCTTTTGCGATAGCTTTTTCCTTTACCTTTTCAACATTAATTCCTGCACCATCATCTACAATATCAATTATAATTTGGTTGCCTTCATTTGACGCTTTAAGAAGCAGAACTCCTTCTTCTGGCTTTCCGGCAGCAATACGAACATCTGGAGTTTCAATACCATGGTCAACAGAGTTTCTGACACAATGCATTACAGGATCAAGAAGATCATCAATTACAGTTTTATCAAGTTCTGTATCTTCGCCTTCAATATCAAGTCTAACCTTTTTATTAAGATCACGTTGCAAATCACGAACAACACGAGGGAAACGACTGAAAATTTGATTAATTGGAACCATTCGAATTTTCATTACGCCTTCTTGAAGTTCTCCAGTAATGCGACCAAGATTCTGAGTAGCAGAACGGAATTTTGCAGAAAGATTTTTAAACTGAGATTCAATTGTATCAAAATAGCCAGACATATCGCCATATTCGCGAAGCATATTTGCCTTAACTTCTTTTACGCTTGTACCGCGTTGAATTTCTTCAAGATATTGAGGAAGTTGATCAAACACACGACGGATTTTATCACGATATGTAGCATTAATTGCTTGTACTTGAACTTGAATATCGTTCATCTGAATTGCTGTCTGATTAAAAGAAGCCTTGATAATAACTGTTTCAGATACAAGATTAAGAAGATAATCAATTCGCTTAGAATCAACACGAAGCACAGAACCTTGTTGAATATGAGTTCCTGTTCCATGCGCATCTTTTGCTTGTGCATTTGCGGCAGGCGCTGTTGAAGCAGGAGCTTTAGCAACTTGAGTTTTTTCTTCTGTCGAAGTCGACGCTGAAGCAACAACAGTTTCTGTTTTAGTTGGCTCACTTTGTGTTGTAGTTGGTTGAGAAGAAGCACTTGCAACAGGTGCACTTTGTGCTGGAGTTGGTGCAGAAGGAGCACTTGCAACAGGTGCACTTTTAGCAGGTGCAGAAGAAGCGACACTTTGTCCACTTTCTTTTGCCATACTTTCTGAAATAACAACTTGTGCATCTGTACTCAAAGTTACATCACTTAAAAAAGCAACATTTTCAATTTCTTCGGAAGAAGATGCAGAAGCAATATAATACTTCACTATAGGATAAAATTCATCTTCGTAAAGTGCATCAAAATCTGGAATTGTTTTTAAAACAGAACCACATGCTTTTAAAGCTGCAAATACTTGAATTCCTCCAACAGAATTCATTGGATTAGATTCATCAAACTTAACTGTTACACACCAAAGTTTTTGATTTGGTTCACAAACTTGAGAAAGTTCTGCATAATCATTATCAGAAATAATTGGAACTTCTGGAATATCTGATGATGTAGCAGAAGAAGATGGCGCAGTTGTGGCAGCTGCTTTTTGTTCTAAAACTGGTGCAAACTGCGAAGGCGGTGGCGCATGCTTTGTTTTTTTATCTGCTTTTTCTGGAATAAAAGAATGAAGTTTATCAAGAAGAGGCGTTACATCTTCTTGGTAAACAGAACCATTTGCTCGAGCATCAAGCATTGCTTTAATTGTATCAATTGAATTCAACAAGACATCAACAACAGGTTCTGTAACTTGCAAACGGTCTGAACGAAGTTCGTCCAGAACATCTTCTACAGTATGCGTAAATGTCGACAATTCATTCATCTCTACAGTTGCAGAGCCACCTTTTAAAGTATGTGCCGCTCTAAAGATTTCATCAATAGCGTCATGGTTTGTTGGGTCATTTTCAATAACTAAGATATTGCTTTCAAGATTCTCAACTTGCTGTTCTGCTTCAGTAAAAAAATCTTTTAACAATTCTTCATTGTTTACATCCAGATAATCACTCATATCATACTATTTTATAGTTTTTATGCTATAAGTCAAGTAAAAAAAAATATGTTAACCACAAAAAAGTTATATTTTTCTGCAATTAAAACTAATGTGAATTCATTTATAGTCCGATAATAAAAATGTATTGTTACCAATTTTTTTTTAATTAAGTTTTCAAAATTTAAAACAAACACAAAATTATTCAAGGATGGAATTTGCAATGAAAAAAATTAAAATATCTTCGCTTTTAGTTTCGATTTTTCTTTTAAGCGGAATTTCTTTTGCCGATATAAATTTTAGCACAATCGCAGGCGGTTCAATGGGAATATCTGGAACAGCGTCAAAATCACCAACTTTTGATATTCCTTTTAATGCATTTGCAGCAACACAAATCAACTTTGATTCTTGGGGAATTTTTAGAGCAAACATAGAAATTCATATGCAAGATATTTTAGACAAAAAACTTTTTACTGGTCAAAATGCGACAATCAAAATGAACGAACTTTCTTTTTTAACTACAAAAAGTGGAAAAAATATTAGAAATTATTTTGCATTATATCTTGGAACTTATGAAGCTGTAGGTTGCGATGAACATATTATACGCCAATTTGGAATTGAACCTTATTCTTCTTTGATTACAAAAAGTGCAACAACACTTTCTTGCGGATTTTCTCTTTACGACAATTACGGTGTAGGGCTTGCTTACACAATGAATTTTGCAAATGCACCTGGAACTTTTGGAATTAACTTCTACTTTAACAAAAAAGATGAAGAAATTTTAAATTTCAATTTTGATTTGAGAACCGCTTGGACAACACGATTAATCACATTTGATTTTGCAACAGGAATAGAATTCCCGCTTCAAAACAAATATGGAGGAAATGATGTTGTCCTTTTAATCGATACACTTTATGCACATGGGGGACTTAGTGTTCTTATTGGAAGCCATTATACTCATGCACTTTTGTTACAAGCGGGAATTCAAAATGTTGAAATTAAAAAAGGTAGTTTCGGAAGAAATTTTGATGGAGCAAATGATTTGTCATTACTTGCAGAAATAAGAATTTATTCCAAGAATATAAAATCAAGACTTACAGCATATAATATTCCGACTACAGACATAAACGATATGGTTTATCTTTACGACCCTATCGGAGCAGTTTTTACAATTTTTTCTGATACAATTCCTGTCAAAAACAATAATATGACAATCGGTTGTCATTTAATTGGTTCTTTGCCAAATCAAAATTTATTTACAATATCAAATGCGTTTGATTCTAAAATTCCTACAATTAATGTTTTTGCCGCTCCGTTTGTTACAATCCCGATTTCAAATGGAAGCATTGAAATTATGTCAGAGTTTGGTGTTCTTAATATTCTTGAATCTATTTCATTCAATTACCAAGCTAAAATTGGATACAAACGAACATTCTAATTTTAAAAAATTTAAAATTGATTTTTCAAACTGCAATGGAAAGTGCCAAGCAAGAGTATGCAACATCACTGTCATTGCAAAGAAATATCGCTTGTTTTTGCAATAACGAAAGTTTGAAAATGGCAAGCAGATTTTGCAAACAAGTTTGCAAAAATTAATTTCTTATCTTCAATTGATTTTTTTCTTCTTTTATTTTGAATAAAAGATTTTCTCAATCATCTTTAGTTGGTATTTCATCTTTTATCACAATAGACAATGCAATAGCCTTTCCACAGTCTGCACCATCGCTATTCCACAGACAATAGAATGGTCATTCTTCATACCCTCACCCGATCATTCTGCAGACACTTGCACGGACAGTTTGTAGGCTATCACCCGACCGTTTTTAAGTGCGAGTTCCGCGTACGATTTTGCAACCGCAAATGCTCCGTATGCAAATGGACGACTATCTAAATAACATCTATTACAACATCAACTATGATGGAAATTTTATTCACGAAAATGAATGAACCTCAGTGCAAGCGTTCGAGGTATCGTTCTTTCTCATAAGGTATCGCAGTCGGATTTCATAC
>CAZOTD010000025.1:0-14400 GCA_964582685.1 uncultured Treponema sp.
TACAGAAATTGACTTGGATCGTGTTTTAAAAAATCTTTTGTTTCGTATTTATCTGCAAGTTGTATTAATTTTGTTTTCAATTTGGAACTTACTTTTTGCATTAATTTTTTTCCAGAATAAAAAGATATTCAGAAACGTGAATGTTTCTGTTACTTAAATTTCTACTTGCCCGAAATGTATTGTAATTGATTTCTTTTGTAGAAAGTATTCCATATTTTTTTAACATATTGCTCATTTGTTCAAAAGAAATAAAACCTTCTGAATTATACGAAATTATAAAATATTTTGCATCAAGATTTTTTATAATTTCTTCTAAGGAATTTAGTGCAAACATTTTTTTGTTAAATTGAGAATGATTCCAATCTGAAACAATTCCAGAAACTTTGCTTATAGGTGCTGTAATTTTGTTTTTCAAAATTAAATTCAACATAAAATAATTTGAACCGTATGGATGTTGATTGTAAGGCGGGTCAAGATATGCAATATCGATGTCTTTCAATTGTTTTGAAAGTTCTACAGTGTCGCTTTGATAAAGTTCAACTTTTGATTCAAAATTAGAAAAGATAGGCGTTTTAAGTTCGATAGTTTTTAAAATTCTCGAAAGAGCATTTTTTCCAGCGCCGCCAAAAGTTCCAATTCCAGAATTTTTGTCTTTGTAAAATCCTTTAAAAACGCCACTTGTGTTTGTATGAATTGACGCTTGCGTAATTAACGGCGCAAGAAAATATTGCTGAAAATCTTGTTCAACATAACGGTCGATAAGTGCGCGATATGTGTCGATTAGCAAGGCATTTTCACTTGTATAAAAAACACGCTCACCTTTTTGAATATGATTTTCATCTGTTGGTGAATAATTTTTTGTAATGATGCCAGGAATTTTTTTTTGTGCAGCAGAGTTTAAAATTTTATTTTTAAGGAAATGATATTTTTCAAAATCAAATTCACTTTTATTTGTTAAATAACATGAATTGATAATTAGAGAATAATTTTCAAGGTCGTTGCAGATAAGTTTTGAAGAATGTTGTTTTAACATTCTTGCAACAATTCCAGAACCAGAAAATAAATCGGCGCAAACAAGATTTTTTTTTCCGATAGTTTCTTTGATTGCATAGACTTGATTTTCGATGTCAGGTAAAAGAGAACGTTTGTTTCCAATGTATGTGATAATTTGTTGTGTTAAAAAATCTTGATTTTCTTGAATCATATTCTAAAATAAGGATTGTACTTCTTTTCCATTTTGTTCTCAACTATTTTGTCTGTTTTTCTTTGCTTGGTTTATTTGTGAAATGTGCAGAAGAATAAAATTTTGAAAAATCTTTTTCTCGATGGCAAAGTTTTAAAGCTTCTTTTACAAGGGGAATATTTTCTTGATGATTAAATTGAAGAAGTGCACGTTGGAGTTTTCTTTCGTGAGCACCTTTTGCAACATAAACTTTTTCAAAACTTCCGTCTGCTTGAATTTTCCAGGGATTTAGTTCTGTCCAATACATACAAGTTGCAAGACTTCCCGGAGTTGGATAAAAATCTTGAACTTGTTCTGGAACGAATCCTGTTTGTTTAAGATAAAGAGCAACATCGATTGCCGCATTTAAATCGGAACCAGGATGACTTGCAATATAATATGGAACAAGATATTGTTTTTTGCCGAGTTCCTTGTTAATGCGAATGTATTCTTTTGAAAATTGTTCATAGACTTTGTGAGTTGATTTTCGCATTAATCGAAGAACGTCGTCGTTTACATGTTCTGGTGCAACTTTTAATTGTCCCGAAATATGATATTTTACAAGGTCATAAAAAAAAGTTTTGTCTTTATCCATCATAAGATAATCAAAACGAATTCCTGAGCGGATAAAAACTTTTTTTACATTTGGAATTGTGCGAAGTTTTGCAAGAAGTTGAACATAGTCGCTATGATCGACTTTGATATTCGGACATGGAGAAACTCCAAGACAATCACGGTTTTTGCATGTGCCCATAATCTTTTGTTTTTCACAGGCATCATTTCTAAAATTTGCAGTTGGACCTCCAACATCGTGAATATAACCTTTAAAGTCTGGATTGTGTGTTAAAGCTTGTGCTTCTTGAATAATATTTTCGTGACTTCTAGTTTGAATTCTTTTTCCTTGATGAAATGTAATTGCACAAAAACTACATGCACCAAAACAACCACGGCAACTAGTTAAACTGAATTTTACTTCTGATAAAGCTGGAATTCCGATTTTTCCGTTTGCTGCTTTTTTGTCATACATTGGATGCCATTTTCTAGCAAAAGGAAGTTCGTAAATTTTGTCCATTTCGGTTGTGGAAAGAGGAAGTGATGGTGGATTTTGTACAACATATCGTGAGTCCGCTTTTTCGATTAAGGTTGTAGAATTTAGGGCGTCAGTATTTTGTTCTTGAAGAAGATAGCTTTGTGCATATTTTTGTTTTGAATCTGGCGTGTCAGATTTGATTTGTTCAAAACAAGGAATCACGATTGGAACTTTTTTATT
This sequence comes from uncultured Treponema sp., assembly GCA_964582685.1. Taxonomy (GTDB): domain Bacteria; phylum Spirochaetota; class Spirochaetia; order Treponematales; family Treponemataceae; genus Treponema_D. The sequence goes on from CAZOTD010000025.1 coordinate 2,493, forward strand.
TATCAAGTTTTCTTTTGGTTGCAAAAAAAGTTCATCGATATCAGATTGTTTTCCTGTGTACCAACAAGTTCCTCGAACATTCCGGATTTCTCTTGCAGTTTTGCCTGCTGCTAATTGCGAAGCAATTTCAAGTATAGCAGTTTCGCCCATGCCGTATACTAAAAGGTCGGCCTTGCTATCAAGAAGAATCGAACGTTTGACAGTGTTGCTCCAATAATCGTAATGAGAAGTTCTCCTAAGACTTGCTTCGATTCCGCCAATGATTACATTGATGCCTTTGTATGCTTGTCTGATTGTGCCAACATAAGTGATAAGTGCTCGGTCCGGTCTGTGCCCTTTTTCTCCACCAGGTGAATAAGCGTCGCTACTACGCGGTTTATTGTTTGCAGTGTAATTGCTAACCATAGAGTCCATTGCTCCTGCAGAAACTAAAAATGCAAGTCGGGGTTTTCCGTAAATTTGAAAATTTTTTGGATTTTTCCAATCTGGTTGTGGAAGAATTGCAATCGTGTAGCCATTGGCTTCTAGCAATCTTCCTAAAAGTGCTGCTGCAAAACTTGGATGATCTACATAACCATCGCCACTTACAAACACAAAGTCAACTTCTAAAAGTCCGCTGTTTTTAAAATCTTCTTGATTTGCAATTAGGAATTCACGCATAAAATAAAGTATACAACAAAACAAAAAAAAATACATTTTTGTGTATGAAAAGTAATTTAGTGATATAATTCTAAAAGTACATTAAAGCAAATTTTTATGATTTGCTTAGGAGATTAAGATGGAAAAACCAAAAGTATTTTTTACCGATTTTCGTGTAAATAAAGATGGAGGCCTTACAGACAAATTAAAAATGCTCATAAAAAAGGCAGGTATTAATGGAATTGATTTTGATGGAAAATTCACTGCAATAAAAATGCATTTTGGCGAAGATGGAAATCTTTCGTTTCTTCGTCCAGATTATGCACGTGCAGTTGCAGAAGTTGTCAAGGAATTTGGAGGTAAACCTTATCTTACAGATTGTAACACACTTTATCCTGGTAGCAGAAAAAATGCTATTGACCATCTTGAAGTTGCGGCAAAACATGGTTTTAATCAACTTTCGACAGGCTGTCAAGTTATTATCGGCGACGGATTAAAAGGAACTGACGATATTGAAGTTCCTATAAAAAATGCTCAAGTATGCAAAACAGCCATGATTGGAAAAGCAATAATGGACTGTGATGTTTTTATAAGTCTTGCACATTTTAAAGGTCATGAGGTAACAGGTTTTGGTGGAGCTATAAAAAATGTAGGAATGGGTTGTGCAAGCCGAGCAGGCAAAATGATTCAACACAACACTGGAAAGCCACTTGTAAATCAAGATAATTGTCGTGGTTGTAAACTTTGTGCTAAAGAATGTGGAAGCGATGCAATTACTTATGAGAATAAAAAAGCGTTTATCAATCAAGATTTATGCAAAGGTTGTGGTCGTTGTATTGGTTCTTGTAACTTTGATGCAATTTATAATCCAAATGATAGTGCTTTTGAGGATCTCGGAAAAAAAATGGCTGAATACACACAAGCAGTAGTTTATGACAAACCATCTTTTTACATAAATATGATTCTTGATGTAAGCCCTTGGTGTGATTGCCATGCATATAATGATGCTCCAATTATTCCTGATGTTGGAATGGCTGCAAGTTTTGATCCGATTGCACTTGACCAAGCGTGTTCAGATCTTTGCAACAAAGAGCATCCTGTTCAAAATTCTCGACTTGGCGACAATCTTGTAAAAGGTCTTGTTACAACAGGAAGTATTTGGAAAGATTCAACATCGGCAAGTGAATGGGAAAGTCAATTAATCCATGGAGAAAAAATTGGACTTGGCAGTCGCGAATATGAACTTATAAAAGTTTGATTCGTGCAGAGGGTTTTATACCTCGACGCTTGCGTCGTAAAAAGGGTATGAAATCCGACTGCGATACCTTATGAGAAAGAAAGATACCTCGAACGCTTGCGTCAAGGTTCGTTCATTAGGCAACAGTTTTGTACAAAAAAATAATGCGAATTAAACGGTGCAAAATCTTGTTTTGTTGCTAAAACGTTTTGTATAAAAAAAATATTGCGAATTAAACGGCGGACTTAAAACTCGCCGTTTAATTTTAACTTTTCATATTTTGGTTAATTGTAAAACAATTCAAAATTATGTATATTAATTATAATAATTAGCAATGACAAATTGTGCAGTTGAAAATGATTCAACTATACTGAAATAATACGGAGGTTATAAAATGGCAGACACAATGCATGCTTTAGAAAAAAATCCAAATTGGAAAGGACGACGTGGACCAGTTGTTTTGGTCATTATGGACGGAGTTGGTTATGGCAAATATGAACAAGGAGATGCCGTAAAAGATTCTAAAATGAAATACTTAGATTGGTTTACAGCAAATTGTCCACATACAAAACTTAAGGCACATGGAACTGCTGTTGGACTTCCGAGTGATGATGATATGGGAAATAGCGAAGTTGGTCACAACGCAATTGGTTGTGGTCGTGTTTTTGCTCAAGGTGCAAAACTTGTTTCTGAAAGTATTAAAAGTGGTTTAATGTATCAAGGCGACACTTGGAAAAAACTTATCAAAAATGTAAAAGATAAAAATTCAACTTTGCATTTTATCGGACTTGTTTCTAACGGAAATGTTCACTCTCACATCGATCATCTTTATGCAATGGTTGAACATGCTTACAATGAAGGTATTAAAAAAATTCGTGTTCATGCACTTCTTGATGGTCGAGATGTTGATCCAACTTCTGCTCTTACTTTTATAACTCCTTTGGAAGAAAAACTTGCTTCTTATTCAGATGTTGATTATCAGATTGCTTCTGGTGGCGGAAGAATGTTCATAACAATGGATCGCTACAATGCCGATTGGCCAATGGTTCAAAGAGGTTGGTATGCTCATGTTCTTGGCGAAGGTCGCCAGTTTGAATCTGCAACTAAAGCTATTGAAACTTATCGTGCCGAAAATGCAGGACTTCTTGACCAAGATATGCATGAATTTGTAATTGCAAAAAATGGAAAACCTGTCGGAACAATAGAAGATGGCGATTCAGTTATTTTGTATAACTTCCGTGGAGATCGTGCTCTCGAAATTACAAATGCATTTGAGGCTGGAGCCGAATTCACTCATTTTGACAGAAAACGCGTTCCATCTTGTGAATATGCGGGAATGATGGAATACGATGGTGATGCTCATATTCCACATCAGTATCTTGTAAATCCTCCATGTATTGATCGCACAATGGGCGAATATCTTACAAAAACTGGAGTAAAACTTCTTGCAATTTCTGAAACTCAAAAATACGGTCATGTTACATACTTTTTCAACGGAAACCGACAAGGCAAGTTTGATGAAAAACTTGAAGATTATATCGAAGTTCCATCAGATGTAGTTCCATTTGAACAACGCCCTTGGATGAAATGTGCCGAAATTACAGATAAAGTAATCGAAGCAATTAAATCTGGAAAGTATGACCACATTCGCTTGAATTATCCAAACGGTGATATGGTTGGTCATACTGGAGTTTACAACGCTGTAGTTTGCTCAATGGAAGGAATGGATTTACAACTTGGACGTCTTAAAGCAGCGATTGATGAAGCGGGCGGAATCCTTTGTCTTACAGCGGACCATGGAAACTCGGACGATATGTACGAACACGAAAAAGACGGAAGTGTTAAACTTGACAAAAATGGAGAGCCAAAAGCAAAAACAAGTCATTCTCTAAATCCTGTTCCTGGAATTATTTACGATCCAGAATATAAAGGCGAATACGACAATACTAAGTTAAATGAAGGACTTGGAATTTCTTCTTGGGCAAGTACTTTAATGCAATTAATGGGATTTGTTGCGCCGAGCGATTATGATGCGTCGTTGATTAATATGAAATAAATTGTAGAAAAATCAATTTATTTTTTTATAATAACTAAATTGCGTTCGTGATCTTCAAGAAAAGGAACTGTCATTTTGATTTTTTTATAATCAGGGACAGTTCCTTTTATATTTTCCATTTCGGCTAAGATTTTTTCTTGGCGTGCTTTATATGCTGCAAGATAACCGTCCTTTTTTAACATCGAAAAAAGTAATTTTATAATTTTAGAATCAAAAGGATGAAATGCTCTAAAAACTTCTAAGTCAAAACTTTCTGGTTTTATTTGATTTGCTGCTTTACATTCAATTTTTACATTTTTTAAATTTTGATTTTTGACTACACTTTCAAGAAAGACACATCGTTTTTCCATTCGTTCAACTAATGTAAAATTATGCTTAGGAAATGCAATTGATAAAGGAATTCCGGGACAGCCACCACCAGAACCAATGTCGGCAATTTCAAGAAGTGTTGTATTTTTGTTTTGACAAAGTTCTGTGATTAATTCACTTAAAGGCGTGACTGCAACAAGACTATCTAAAATATGATTAACTGCAAGTTCGTCGGCATCTTGTGCTTTCATAAGATTATAACTTTTGTTAAATTCGAGAACATCGACGATATAACCTTCAATTTGAGAAAGTTGCAAATCAGAAAATTGTAGTTGTAATTTTTCTAAACCTTGAATTAATTTTTTAGTCATATTATTTTCCTTATTGGAACAATATAACATAAAAAAAAATAAAGTTCTTGCTTTAAAAATATTTTACAAAAAGTGCAAATCAATCGTTTTTTGGAATATAAAAATTGCCAGAAAGTTTTTGCGATTTTAAAACATTGATAAATGCGTGTGGATCTTCTTTTTTGATTAGTTTAATCAACATTTCTTCTTCGTATTCGGAAATTACAGTATAAATCATATCTTTTTTATGTTTTGAAAAACAACCAATTCCTGTAAAAAGCGTTGCGTCGTGATTTGTTGTTTTTTTTATTAAGTTTACTATAGCATCGCTATGATTTGTGATAATTAACAATGTAGATTTTTTGTATCGTTTGTACAAAGTGTTTAGAACTTCTGTACTTGCAAATTGAAGAATGATTGAATACAAGGCAAGATTCCAACCAAATAAAAAGCCAAAAATTCCGAGAATTATACAATTTCCTGCAAAAATAATATTCCAAGAATTTTTGCCAGTTTTTTCAGAAATGTAAATCGAAATAAAATCAGTTCCGCCACTTGTTCCTCCAGCAATTAGTGCAAGAAAAATTGAAAAGCCGTTAATCATTCCTCCAAAAACGGAACAAAGTAAAATGTCATTTGAAACAGGAATTGCTGGAATAATATCTGTAAACAAACCGGCTGCAATGATAAACCAAATCGAAAGCAACGTAAATCGTTTGCCGACAAATTTAAAACAAAACAATGCAGGAATTAAATTTAAAATCCAATAAAAAAGACTAAATGGGATTGTGATGTTCAAATACTTTTGAAGACATTGTTGAATTAGCAAAGTAACTCCAGTAAAGCCACCCGGTAATAATCCTCCAGCATGAACTAAAGCATTGAGATTTGTCGCCATAAGTAATGCGCCAACTGTTACAGTTAAAAAACGTAAAACTAAATTTAAGAATTCTTTGACTTTCATATATATATAACTATATCACTGATTAAAAAAAAGTGGCAATTATTTTTATAAATTGCAACAAATACCAAAAACCAGAGTGTTTCAAATTTGAGCACTCTGATTTTTTGATTAAATCTTTTTGATAAGATTAACCATTTCGATTGCACTAAGTGCACAATCGTAACCTTTGTTACCAGCTTTTGAACCTGCACGTTCAATTGCTTGCTCAATGTTTTCAGTTGTAATAACTCCGAACATTATAGGAACTCCGGTTTTTAATCCGACTTGCGCAACTCCTTTTGATACTTCATTGCAAACATAATCGTAATGCGAAGTTGAACCACGAATTACAGCTCCAACAGCGATTACAGCATCAAAGTTTTTTGTTTCTGCAAGTTTTTCGCAGATTATAGGAATTTCAAAAGCGCCTGGAACCCAAGCTGTTGAAATGTTTTCAGTTTTAACGCCATGACGAACGAGTCCATCTACTGCACCGCTAACAAGTTTGTTGACAATAATTTCGTTAAAACGAGATGCAACAATTGCAACTTTCATTCCATCAGGAGCAACCAAGTTTCCTTCTAAAATATTCATAAATACCTCCAAATATTTTTTTTATCATCAGATGCATATAGAAAAATCATTTGCTTCTGTGATTAATAATTACAAATTTTAGTTAACATTTATATGTGTAAAAATATGGCCCATTTTTTCTTGTTTAGTTTTTAGATAGAGTTTGTCATATTTTTGTGGCTCAATTTCAATTGGAATACGCTCATTTACTTTAAGACCAAATCCATCAAGCCCATAAATTTTGTCAGGATTATTTGTCAAAAGTCTAAGACTTTTAATTCCAAGTTCGCAAAGAATTTGTGCACCAATCCAATATTCTCTAAGGTCAGCTTTAAATCCAAGTTTTAGATTTGCTTCGACTGTATCATAACCATTTTCTTGAAGCATATAAGTTTTGAGTTTGTTGATTAGCCCGATTCCACGACCTTCTTGGCGCATATAAAGTAAAACGCCTTTGCCTTCGGCGTTGATTTGTTTCATAGCGGCGTGAAGTTGAGGCCCACAATCACATCTTTCAGAAGCAAACACATCTCCTGTAAGACATTCCGAATGAACGCGACAAAGAATATTTTCTCCATCTCCAATATTTCCTTTTACCAATGCGACATGATGTTCGCCAGTAATATCGTTGACATAACCGTAAATATCAAATTCTCCGTATTCAGTTGGAAGTTTTGCCTTTGCTTCTTGAATAACATGTTTGTCGTGAATTCGGCAATAATCTTGTAAATCTTTGATTGTAATAAATTTTAAATTGAATTTTTTTGCAAGTTCCCAAAGTCTTGGTGTTTGCATCATAGTTCCATCATCTTCCATAATTTCACAACAAATGCCACATTGCTTTAAACCTGCAAGACGGCAAAGATCGACAGTCGCTTCTGTATGTCCATTGCGTACAAGCACACCGCCTTTTTTTGCAATAAGCGGAAACATATGACCAGGACGACGAAAATCATCTGGCTTTGCATTTTCATCTGTACAAGCAATTGCTGTTATAGAACGTTCCTTTGCCGAAATTCCTGTTGTAGTAGATTTGTGATCGACAGAAACAGTAAAGGCAGTTTCGTGATTGTCAGTGTTTTCCAAAACCATTGGATAAAAGTTGAGTCTTGATGCAATTTCGCTACTCATTGGCGTACAAATCAAACCTTTTGCATAACTTGCAATAAAGTTGAGATTTTCTTGTGTTGCGAATTCTGCGGCACAAATCATATCGCCTTCGTTTTCGCGAGTTGGGTCGTCAGAAACAAGAATTATTTTTCCTTGTTTAAGTTCTTCGAGTGCTTCTTCAATTGTGTTGTATTTATAAGTCGTTTCCATTTTATACCTCACATAAAAAGTCAAGAATTTTTTTATCGCGTTCTTGTTGCAAAGAATGCAACGAAGCGGAATTTTTGTAGCAAAAGCGTTGTATGTATTTGCCGACAATGTCATTTTCAAGATTAACAATGTCGCCGATTTGCTTTTTTGATAATGTTGTTTGCTCAAAAGTGTGTGGAATTATTGAAACAGCAAAATCATATTCATTTACTTTTGCAACTGTAAGACTTATTCCATCGATAGCGATTGAACCTTTTTCGACTATTAACGAAAGAATTTTTTCTGAACACGAAATGTAAATCCAAGAGGCGTTCCCTTCGATTTCAATTCGAGATATTTTCCCTGTTCCGTCGATATGCCCAGAAACAATGTGACCACCAAATCTTCCGTCGGCACTCATTGCTCTTTCGAGATTTACTTGATTGCCATTTGATAAAGAAGCAAGGTTTGAACGGCGCAATGTTTCTGCCATTACATCTGCACAAAAACCATCTGATTCAAGTTGCACAACTGTAAGACAAACTCCATTAACAGCAATGCTGTCGCCGATTTTAGTTCCATCAAGAATTTTTTTTGCAGCAATTTCAATTGTTCCAGAATTGTCACAAAATTTTATGCTTTTAATTTTTCCTTTTTCTTCGATTATTCCTGTGAACATTTTTCCTTCCATAATAAAAAGCCAAGAAGGAAGCTTCAGCTTTCCGAATTGGCCTTATCTTGCGATTTTACAACGAAGTGAAAAATCGCAAGATAAATAAGAAGTTTGCTTGCAAACCAGTTTGCCGCAAACTTAAAAAAGATAAAACTTTGACAGTTGTTTTAGGCAAAGTTTTTATTATGCCTCCTATTCATCGTTCAATTATAATTTTCTTTTGATTTATCATTTGTTTGACAAATCTTGTTAAACTCAAGAAGAATGTCTGAGTCAATCATTTCGGATTTTATAATTTCAAAATTAAAACTATCGCAAATGTGTTGAACTCCAGTTCCACAAACTGGCGATTTTGCAGTTCCTCCAAAAATCTTTGGTGCAATGTAAGAATAAACTTTATTTACAATATTTTCTTTTAGTGCACTAAAATTCAATTCTGCGCCACCTTCAATTAACACACTATCCAGATTTTTTGTAGCAAGATAATTTAAAAGTTTTTTTAGATTAACAATCTCGCCGTCAGTTATAAGAATTTCAAGTCCAGCGTTTTCGAGTTGCAAAAGTTTTTTTTCTGATTTAGAAATTTTATTTTTAGCACAAGCGATGATTGTTGGAATTTCTTTTGCGCTTTGTACGATTTTGCTTTGTATTGGAATTTTTAGACTTGAATCACAAATTACGCGAACTGGATTTCTTCCATCTTGAATGCGACAATTGAGCATTGGATTATCTTTGAGAACAGTATTTATTCCTACCATAATGCAAGAATATTTGTTGCGAAGTGAATGTGCGTGTTCCCGCGATTTTTGAGATGAAATCCATTTTGATTCACCTAAAGTTGTGCAGATTTTTCCGTCCATAGTCATTGCATATTTTAATGCAACAAACGGAGTTTTATTCGTGATATAATGGAAAAATATTTCGTTAATGGAATCACATTCTTTTTGAAGAAAATCTTCAAAAACTTCAATTCCATTTTGACGAAGAAACGAAATCCCTTTGCCACTTACAAGCGGATTTGGATCTTTTGAACCAATGATAACTTTGGAAATTCCGTATTCTAAAATTGCTTGAGTACAAGGTGGTTGTTTTCCAAAATGACAACAAGGTTCAAGCGTTACATAAAGTTCTGCCCCAATTGGCGAATTATTTTTTTTAAGACAATCTTGTAATGCTTCTCGTTCGGCATGCAAATCGCCAAACGCATGATGGAAACCTTCGCCAATAATTGTGCCATTTTTTACAATCACAGCACCGACTAAAGGATTTGGATTTGTTTTGCCAGTTGCCTTGATTGCAAGTTCAATGGCACGATTCATATAACGAGCATCTGGAACAAAATTTACTGACATAAAAACCCCACAAGTTCTGCAGGGAATTCTTTTCGTCAGTTTTTGTGCAAAATTAAGATAAGTTATGACGATAAAAAATCTTCTTCCATCCAGACTTTACTGTCGGCTACGGAATTGCACCGTATCATGTTGAAAAAAATCAACTCGCTGGCTTCTGATAAAACAGTTACAGCCGGTGAGGAATTTCACCTCGCCCTGAAGACTATAATTTATAATAACAAGATGTTATTTATTTTGCAATATTTTTCTTTTAAAAAAAATTAAACGTCAAACTCTTCTTTTAAATCCATCATTCCGCGAATTTCTGCATGACCATTTTCAAGGTAGAAAAGTCCCATTTCCCAGCCGTTCTTGTCATAGAGCGACATAATCTGGGGCATCGCCTTTCGCACTTTTTCAAGAAGTTCGTTGCTTTTTACAATCTTTACGCTTCCGTCATATCTTAAAAATTCATTTCCGTTTACTGCAAGAATTTCGACTTTTGGGTTTGCAAGAAGTTGCTTGAATACGTTCTTAAAAGTTCCACAACCAAAATAAAGCTTTCCATCGTCAATTATGTGAAAGCCGAACGGCCGTCCTTTTGGTTGATCCTTGTCTGTTGTAAGAAAATAGAAAGTTTTTGCCTTGTCAAGAAAGGCACTTACTTTTTCAACATTTGTCATAAATTTGCCTCCAATATAAAAACATAATTTAGATAATTAATTATCTTTTTTGAATCAATTAAAGGAAAATTGCACCACATATTTTTGGTCCAATTATAAATCCTATTCTTTTATTACCATAAGTATGTATCAATTTCCTTTTTGCGTGTCAAGTTTTCGTGATTGTTTGTGAGCATTATAAACGGAAAAAAAATCTGAAAAAAAATTGGAAGAGCTGAATTGTCGGATATTTTAAACGTTCATTAAAAAACAGCACAAGCAAATTAGACTAGAAGCGTCGCGTCGCTAGAAACTTCGTACGCAAAAGCGCACTCGTTACGAATACGTACTCGCTGTCGGTTGTAAATTTGCGCAGTGATGTTTTCGTTCTCGAAAGCGCACAGTTAAAATGACTTTTTTCAATTTTGTCCGACTAACAACAAAAATAATTTATATACAAATCGGATTTTGTAAATTATAATAAAAATATGATTGAAAATATTACGGTTTTTATGCCTTGGATTTGGCTTGTGATTATGGTAATTTGCATTTTTATTGAAGCATTTACTATGAATCTTACTACAATTTGGGGAGCGATTTCTTGTCTTCCGTTAATTTTCATCGCAAAAACAAATCTTCCTATAAGATGGCAGTTGTTAATTTTTGCATTTTTGACTGTTATTCTGGTGATTTTCACTCGTCCTTTTGCCGTAAAAAAACTCAAAATCGGAAAAGATAAAACAAATGTAAATTCGATGATTGGGGAAGAAGTTTTAATTACAAAATCAGTTTCTAAATTTCAAAAAGGTGAAGCAAAGGCAAAAAATGGCGTAATTTGGACTGTAAAATCCAAAACTGACGAAGAAATTCCAGTTGGAACAACAGTAAAAGTTATAGAAGTAAATGGAAATACTTTAATAGTCGAAAATATATAAAACAGTGAGGAAATTATGATTTATATTATTGTAGTACTTTTGGTTATTCTTGCAATTTTAGTTATTTCAAACATTAGAGTTGTGCCACAGTCGCAAGCATTTGTTATTGAAAGATTGGGTGGCTATTATGCAACTTGGAATGTTGGTTTACATGTGAAATGCCCGTTTATCGATAAAATTGTTTCAAAAATGTCTTTAAAAGAAAAAGTTTTTGATTTTCCTCCTCAACCAGTAATTACAAAAGATAACGTTACAATGATGATTGATACTGTTGTTTATTTTCAAATTACTGACCCAAAACTTTATACTTATGGAGTTGAACAACCTATAAATGCTTTGGAAAATCTTTCTGCAACAACTCTTAGAAATATTATTGGTGAACTTGAACTTGATGAATCTCTTACAAGCCGAGATGTAATCAATACAAAAATGCGTTCAATTTTGGACGAAGCAACTGACCCTTGGGGAATAAAAGTAAATCGTGTTGAAGTAAAAAATATTGAACCTCCGCAAGCAATCAGAGAAGCAATGGAAAAGCAAATGAAAGCCGAACGTGAACGCCGAGAACAAATTCTTATTGCAGAAGGTCATAAACAAGCGGCAATTTTGGAAGCAGAAGGTAAAAAACAAGCAGTTATTCTTGAAGCAGAAGCCGAAAAAGAAGCGGCGATTCAAAAAGCGTTGGGAGAAGCGCAGGCAATCAAAGAATTGCAAGAAGCAAAAGCGTTAGGTTTAAAAATGCTCAAAAACGCAGAAATTGATGAAAAAGTTTTAAAACTTAGAAGCCTTGAAGCATTTGAAAAATCCGCTGATGGAAAATCAACAAAAATTATAATTCCTTCAGACATTCAAAATATGGCAGGATTTGTTACAAGTCTTACAGAAATAGCAAAACAATAAT
>CAZOTD010000026.1:0-14363 GCA_964582685.1 uncultured Treponema sp.
AGATAGTTTTTTTTTAAATAAAATGTATGAAAAGGGTGGAGGTAAATATGAGTAAGAATGAAGCGAATATACAAGAAAAGCTTCAGGCTTTAGATGCTGTAAAACTTCAGATTGAAAAGGAATTTGGGCAAGGCTCTTTGATGAAGCTAGGTTCACATTCTAATGCAGAGGGAATTGAAGTTATTCCTTCTGGTTCTATTCTTCTTGATGAAGCACTTGGAATTGGCGGTTATCCAAAAGGTAGAATTATTGAAATGTATGGACCTGAAAGTTCAGGAAAAACAACGCTTGCGTTACATGCAATTGCAGAAGCACAAAAACAAGGAGGAATTGCCGCTTTTGTTGATGCAGAACATGCTCTTGATCCGCAATATGCAAAAGCACTTGGTGTTAATATTGATGATCTTTATGTTTCGCAGCCAGATAATGGCGAGCAAGCACTTGAAATTACGGAACGCCTTGTTCGAAGTGATGCTGTAGACATAATCGTTGTTGACTCTGTTGCCGCTTTAACTCCAAAAGCAGAAATTGAAGGCGAAATGGGAGATTCCCACATGGGACTTCAAGCTCGGCTTATGAGCCAAGCACTTAGAAAACTTACTGCAATTATTGGTAAATCAAACTGCATTGTAATTTTTATTAATCAAATTCGTATGAAAATTGGAGTAATGTTCGGAAATCCAGAAACTACAACTGGTGGAAATGCTCTTAAATTTTACGCTTCTGTTCGTTTGGAAATTCGTCGAGTTGAATCTATTGATTCAAAATCTTCAGAAGACGCAGTTGGAAACAGAGTTCGTGTAAAAGTTGTCAAGAACAAAGTCGCTTCTCCGTTCCGTAAATGCGAACTTGATATTTATTTTGGCAAAGGAATTTCCGCTAGTGCAAGTCTTCTTGATTCTGCTGTTAAACATGGATTGATTGATAAGCGAGGCGCTTGGTTTACATGTGGTGAAGAAAAGGTTGGACAAGGAAAAGAAAATGCTATTGCGTTCCTTGAAGCAAATCCAGAATTTTCTGCAAAAATTGAAAAGCAACTTAGAGAAATAATTTTTCCTAATCAAAAAATAGAAGAACAAGAAACTAAAGCACCAAAGCCAAAGGCAGAAAAAAAAGTCGAAACTTCAGTTGCTGATGAAAAGGCGGAAGAATTGTTCTAAATAAAGGATTTGTTAAAGTGAATTATGTAGTGCTTGGGCTTGGCTCAAATATAGGCTTTAATGGTTTTACTTGTGTGGAACTTTTGCAAAAAGCTGTTATGCAGTTAAAACAAATTGTAAATAATTTAATTTGTTCTTCTGTGTATCGGACAAAACCAATGTATGTAGAAAATCAAAATGATTTTTACAATATGGTCGTTTTTGGCAGTGTTTCAAATAACCTTGGGCCTTTTAGTCTTCTTGAGCACATCCATTTGATTGAAGCAACTTTAGGGCGAAAACGCTCTAAAGAACTTCGATTTGGACCGCGTTCTATTGATATTGATATTGAATTTTTTGGTGATAAAGAAATAAATACTTCGGACTTGCAAATTCCACATCCAAGACTGCAAGAGCGTGCGTTTGTTTTACAACCTTTGCTTGAGATTTTGCCAGAAATTGCCGATACATTGAAAGGAAAAAAACTTAAAAAAATTCAATCAGATTTTATTAACTTGAATTCAACAGATGTCGAATTATTTTTGGATAAAGAAGTTTTTTTTAATCAAGTAGAAAAAGAGGTTCACAATGGAAACACAATCACAAGAAGCAGTTAAAACAAGAACATATCAGGCAGGAGAATTCGAGGGACCTCTTGATTTGCTTTGGACTTTAATTCGCGAGAGTAAAATCAATATTTATGATATTCCAATTTCGCAAATTACAGAGCAATATCTTGATTATCTTGATGATTTAAAAGAAACTGATTTACAAGATTTGTCCGAATTTTACAGTTGGGCAGCAAAACTTGTTCTTATAAAAAGCCGTATGCTTTTACCTGTTGAAATTGATTATGATGATGAAGAAATGGAAGATCCACGTTCTGAACTTGTAGAGCGTCTTATTGAATACCAAAAATTCAAGAAACTATCTGAATTGATGGAAGAAAAAGAAGATGAGTCAGAATGGAGTTTTGAACGCAAGAAAATTCAACGTGTTCTTCCTTTTGAAGATCAAGAATCGCAATGGGAAAAAGTTGACACTTGGGAACTTTTGCAGCAAATGCAAAAAATTTTTAGGAACATGGTTTCTCAATATTCCAACGAAAAAATTCTTGATATGTACGAAGAAATTACTGTAAATGAGAAAATTACATTGATGAATGAACTTCTTGATGATAGCGGTGAATGTATGTTTACAGATCTTATTATTCGTCCTGGAAACGAAATGGATGTAATTTGTGCGTTTATGGCAATTCTTGAAGCGGTAAAGGCAAAAATGGCTACGATTTATCAGAGTAAACTTTTCGGAGATATAAAAATCTGCAAATATAATGCAGCGTGAATTTGGATAAAAAAAATGGATTTTGAAAAAGAAAGTGCACTTATTGAATCAATTCTTTTCCTTGAAAGCGAACCGATAACAGAAAAAGCGTTGTCGACAATTTCAGAGTTTTCAGAAGAAGTTATTGCAAAGTGTATTGAAGTATTAAAAGAAAAATATAAAAGTGAATCTTCAGGAATTGATATTGACTTTATCACTGGCGGTTGGGCACTTGTTCCTAAAAAAGAAAATTGGGAAATATTAAAAGAACGATACGGAAATAAAAACGAAGGAAAACTTTCTCGTTCAGCAATGGAAACTCTTTCGATAATTGCGTATTCGCAGCCTATTACTCGTGCTGAAATTGAAGCAATTCGTGGCGTTTCTGCTGACAATATGATTCGTTTACTTATGGAACGCAATTTAATAAAAGAAGTTGGAAAAAAAGATATTCCTGGAAAACCAAGTCAATTTGGAACTACAAAAGAATTTTTAAAATTCTTCAGATTGAACAGTATTGCTGATTTACCAAAACTTGACCAAGAAGAACAGGAGAGATTTGAACTTGCTCGCTAACGATGAAATTAGGCTTCAAGTATATCTTGCACATTGTGGCGTTGCAAGTCGTCGTGCTTCAGAAAAAATTATTCTTGACGGTCGTGTAAGCGTTAATGGTCAAATTGTAAAAGAACTTGGAACAAAAGTTAAGATTGATGATAAAGTTTGCGTAGATGAAAAACCAATTACTCTTGAAGAAAATAAACGATATGTTCTTTTGAATAAGCCTGCTGGTTATGTATGTTCTTCAAATGACGAAAAAGGACGCGATAAAGCAATTGATTTATTAAAAACATCTTATTCTGAGCGACTTTATAATGTTGGGCGACTTGATATGTTTTCAAGCGGACTTATTATTTTTACAAATGATGGTGATTTTGCTGCAATTCTTTCTCATCCTTCTAGTGAACTTGAAAAAGAATATATTGTTGATTCAAGTTTGCCACTTCCAAAAAATCTTGCTCAAGATTTTATGCATGGTTTTAGAATTGATGGTGTCTTTTATAAATGCAAATTTGCAAAAGAACTAAATTCACACAGAATGCAGATTGTTCTTGTAGAAGGAAAGAATCGAGAAATCCGCCGAGTTTTTCAAGCACATGATGTTGCAATAAAAAAACTTGTTCGTGTAAGAATTGGTAATATTGAAATGAATAAACTTGCACCAGGAAGTTTTAGAGATTTAACACCAGACGAAGTGAAAGGGCTGCTTGCAATTTGTAAATCACAACAAGTATAATATATGAGTGAGGAAAAAATGGTAATTGCAATTGATGGACCTGCCGGAACAGGAAAAAGTACAGTTGCTTCGATAATTGCAAAAAAGTTAAATATTACTTTTTTAAATAGCGGAAGTTTTTATCGTGGTTTAACTCTTGCTCTTCTTGAGGCAAATCAAGATTTGTCTGATTCTACAAAAATAATTGAATTTTGCAAAAAACAAAAACTTGATTATGTTAATTCGCATCTTATTCTCAATGGCGTCGATGTTGAAAATCGACTTCACGAAGATTTAGTAAGTGCAAATGTTTCTCCCATTTCTGCAATTCCCGAAGTTCGACATATTGTAAATAATCGATTGCACGAAATTGTAAAATCTTTAAGTATTGTCTGTGAAGGTCGTGATATGACAACTGTCGTATTCCCCGATGCTGAGTATAAGTTTTATCTTGATGCGTCTGTTGATGTTCAAGCTCAGCGACGATTTAATCAAGGCGTCAGCAATCTTTCTCTTGAAGAAATAAAAGAAGCTATTATCAAGAGAGATGCACTTGATAAAAACAAAAAAGAAGGCTCATTAAAAATTGCTCCTGATGCTTTGTATATCGATACATCAGACTTGACCATAGAAAAAGTTTGTGAGATAATCATAAGCAAAATACACCAATGAAAGGGTTTTATATGGAAAAGATGGAAGTGGAAAAGGAAAATACCCAGAACTCCAAGGGTGACATCCAAACACAATTAGAAGAATCTCTCAATAATTTTAAACCGCTTGAAGACGGCCAACTTGTTGAAGGAATCGTCGTTCAGGTTTCAAGTGAATATGTTTTTCTTGATATAGGTTATAAGTCAGAGGGAAAGATTCCCGTAACGGAGTTCGCAGAAAAATTGCCGAAAGCTGGGGATTCAGTAACTGTAGTTCTTCTTAGAAAAGATGGTAGAAACGGTCCGGAAGTTTCTAAAGCAAAAGCTGATGCTAAGCAAATGTGGAAAGATGTTCGCAAAGCATTTGATGAAAAAACTCCAATTGATGGAAAGATTGAGAAAGTCGTAAAAGGTGGATTTGAAGTAAATCTTGGTGGCGACATTCATGCATTCTTGCCTATCAGTCAGTCAGATATTCAAAAAGTTGACAAACCGGAAACTTTAGTTGGACTTACGAGTAAATTCTACATTGAAAGATTGTACTCGGATAATAAAGCGAATGTTGTAGTTAATCGCAGAAAGTACCTTGAAGAATCAATGAATTCTGCTCGCAATACATTCTTTGAAACTGTTCAAATTGGTGATACAGTAAAAGGAACTGTAAAAAGTTTTACAAGTTTTGGTGCTTTTATTGATCTTGGAGGTTTTGACGGACTTCTTCATATAAATGATATGAGTTGGGGTCATGTAACTCGTCCAAAAGATTTTGTAAAAAAAGGTCAAGAAGTTGAACTCAAAGTAATTCGTCTTGATCCAGAAGAAAAAAGAATAAATCTTTCTCTCAAACATTTTACTGAAGATCCTTGGATGCATTTTGAAAATAATTATCATGTAAATGATATTGTAAAAGGCAAAGTAACAAAACTTACAGACTTTGGAGCATTCATCGAACTCGAAGAAGGAATCGAAGGACTTGCTCATATTAGTGAATTCTCTTGGACAAAAAAAATCAATAAACCTTCAGATATGGTGAAAATCGGTGATGAACTTGAATGTATGATTTTAGGATATGACATTCAAGCAGGACGTGTATCTCTTGGACTTAAACAAACAACTGCAAATCCTTGGGATACAATTTCTGAAAAATATCCAGTTGGCAAAAAAGTTACTGGCAAAGTTGTAAAACTTACAAATAATGCCGCATTTATTTCTCTTGAAGATGGAATTGATGGTTATCTTAATGTTGATGATATTTCTTGGACTAAAAAAATTAAGCATCCAGGTAGTGAACTTTCTATTGACCAAGCAGTAGATGCAGTAGTTCTTGAAAATGATCCAGAACATCACAGAATTCGTCTTGGAATTAAACAACTTACTGATAATCCTTGGATTGATTTTGCAGAAAAACACAAGCCAGGTTCAACTATTGAAGGTGAAATTACTTCAATTACTGAATTTGGTATTTTTGTACGCGTTGATGGTGGAATCGAAGGACTCGTAAATAAAGCAAACTTAAGTGATGACAAAGAAGTTCCTTATGAAGAAGCCGTTACTAAATACAAAGTTGGTGACAAAATCAATGTTTATGTTGTAGATGTGAATCAAGATAAAGAGAAAGTTGCTTTTTCTGTAAAGGAATTTAAGAAAAAACAACAGCGTGATGAAATGTCTCAATATCTTGCATCTTCATCAGATGATAATGATGGGTCATATACACTTGGGGATGCTTTTAACGCACAAAAAAAATAACTTTGACGAGTTAGAGTACAACGATGAGTAATTTAGATTCTATTTCAGTTGACAAATATAAAACGCTCATCGGTGTTGTTTCTAAAATTAATTCAAGTTATCGTGATGTAAAAGCATTGATGGTTTTTATTCTTGACTCTGCAATGAAGCTAGTTGAATGCGAAGCGTCATCGTTGTTACTTGTAAATAAAGCTGAAGACTCGCTTTCATTTGCTGTAGCGCTTGGTCCAAAAGGTGCTGAGGCAAAAAATATCCCTGTTGACAAACAAAGTATTGCTGGTTGGGTTGTGCGGAATAATAAACCTGTCCTAATTAATAACGTGGTCGAAGATCCTCGCTTTTTTACACAAGTTCAAATTGAAACTGGTTATGTAAGTCACACTATGATTGCGGTTCCTATGTGTGTAGACAAAGAATGTATAGGTGTGATTGAACTTTTAAATAAATCTGATCATAGGAAATTTGACGATACTGATTTGCAAATCCTTCAAGTCCTTTCTGAACATGCAGGACTCGCTTATTCCAATGCTTCGAGTTATCAGTTTGTTCAAGATGAAGTCAATTCTCTCCAAACTTGTATTTCGTCTGGTTCAGATTATCATGCTTTTATTGCAAAAAGTTCTTCTATGATTGATTTACTTCATGTCGTTGCAGAAGCTGCAAAAACAAATTCCTCTGTTCTTATTACAGGCGAAAGTGGTGTTGGAAAAGAACTTTTTGCAGAACAACTTCACATAAAAAGTAATCGCCGAAATAAACCCTTTATTCGAGTCAACTGTGCGGCTCTTGCACCAAGTCTTCTTGAAAGTGAACTTTTTGGTCATGTAAAAGGCGCTTATACAGACGCTTTACAAAATAGAGTAGGTAGATTTGAAATGGCCGATGGAGGAACTTTGTTCCTTGATGAAATTGGCGAGATTCCTTTTGAACTGCAAGCAAAATTATTACGCGTATTACAAGAAAGAAAATTTGAAAAAGTTGGTTCTTGCGAAACTATCGATGTTGATGTTCGAATTATCGCAGCGACAAATAAAGATCTTGAAAAAATGGTTGAAGAAGGAAAATTTAGAAATGATCTTTATTATCGTTTGAATGTAGTTCCGCTACGAATTCCTCCGTTAAGAAATAGAATGGAAGATTTAGAGCCACTTGCACATTTTTTCTTAAATAAATTTAGTGTTGAAACAAAAAAGAATTTTATTGGCTTTAATGAAAATGCACTTTCAGTTCTCTATGAATATGATTGGCCTGGAAATGTTCGCGAACTTGAAAATACAATTGAAAGAGCGTGTGTAATGGGAGTTCCTCCTTACATCAAATTTGAAGATTTTGGAATAAATGTTGTAAAAAAGTATACAGAAAAAATCAAAAAAGATAGATTTTCTTTAGATTTTTCTGATATAATGTCTGACAAAGATATGTCGTTAAAAACGGCTGTTGATAATTTTAAGAAAATTTATATTAAGAAAATTCTTGATATGACAGAAAATAATCAAACAAAAGCTGCAAAAGTTCTTGATATTCAAAGAACTTATTTGTCGCGACTTTTGAATGAATTAGGAATTCGAGAATAGAACTTGAAAAACATGGAGCAAAAAATGGAAAAGAAGCAAGTAAAAAAAGAAACAAAAAAACAAATAGTTAAAACTCATGAAAAAAGTAAATCTCTTGAAACGACAGCAGGCTTTGTAAGTAAAAATAAAATTTTTCTTGTTACTATAGTTGCAGTTATTGTAGTTGGAATTGTTGGTTTTGCAATTTATAAGAAACTTGAAAATGAAAAAATAGCAGAAGATTTAAGTGTTATCGAAAAAGCAGAATTTGCACTTTTAGACGGAACTTCAAATCTTTCTGATGAAGAACTTAAACCTTATTACGAAAATACTTTGGATGCTGTTGAGCCTTATTCAACTAAACGCGGAATTGTTGGTCTTAGAGCGAATATGCTAAAAGCGGAAGTCCTTTTTAGACAGAAAAATTTTGATGCTGCTCGTAATGCTTATGAAAGTGCTGCTAAAAAAGCTGGAAAATCTTATCTTGCTTCAATTAATTATTTTAATGCAGGTGTTGCTTCTGAAGAATTAAACGACACAAATAAAGCACTAGAATATTACACTATTGCTGCAAATGACAAAGAATTTGCAGATCCAACTCGTGCACTTTTTTCAATTGGACGCATTAAAGAATTAACACTTGATTATCTTGGAGCTAAAGAAGCATATCTTGAAATTACAGCAAAAAATAATCTTGAAGATCCTTGGAATAGTCTTGCAAAAGTTCGACTTATTGCAATGCAAAATGACGGAAAAATTGAATAAAATTTAAATCCTAAAAGATGAACTTTCAAAAATGAGTATCAAGTTAAGGCAAAGTATCTTAATAATCCTTTTTATGATGTTTTTTACTGTAGGTTATAATTCTTGCGGACTTGATACTTTTTATCTTTTAAGAGGACCTTTTGACCGTATTAATTATCCAAATATAGACAATTACGATCCCTCTTTAATGTATTTTGAATTTAGAACTAATGAAAACGATTATGCAATTCCATTAGGTGATTTTAAATTTTTAGGAACAGATGTATATTATAAAATATATACATCTGATGGAACATTAAAATCGCATATCAATAGTATTGATTCTGTAAATACAGAAACGAATTATGGAACAGCGGCAGATTATGTAATAACTAGATATAGATACCAAAAACTGCGAATTGACAAAGTGTCTGATGATTCAGTTTTTGTTCCTGCAATGAATCCTCGTGTTCCTCCTTATTCTCAAAGAGTAAAAATAAGACTTACTGATTTAAATCCTCGTGGTGATAGTCAAAAAGATTTGAATAATAGCCCACGTGTTTTTTTTGATGGTGTGGAAAAAGGAGCTCCAATTAGGACTACTGGTAACGGTAGCCAAAAACTTAACTTTGATTTTGGTCGTGCTAAATTTTCGGAATCGGAAAAACCTCGCTTGGGTGATGCAGATTTTGAAGGCTCAGAAAGTGAATCAACTTTTTATGTAAATATGTATGCGATTGCTGTGGGCTATGATTTGTCTTTTAAAAACAGTTATTCAAATGTTCTTCATTTAGGAACTGTAACAATTAATAGTGAATCAGATATAAATTAATTTTGCTATTTTTCATTACTGAAAATATATTAAATATGGATGATACATTTTAGCATATGCTCTTGATTAAACTGCTAAAATTAGATAATATAATCCTATCGGCCCTTTAGCTCAGCTGGATAGAGCACTTGCCTTCTAAGCAAGTTGTCGACAGTTCGATTCTGCCAAGGGTCATTTTTTTTATAAAAATGTGAAAAAAATGTGTTTTACTACTTGATTCAAGTTTGTTAAAATGATATTCTATTATCACATTTTACGGGATGTAGCGCAGTTGGTAGCGCGTCTGGTTTGGGACCAGAATGTCGCAGGTTCAAGTCCTGTCATCCCGATGTCTGGGCTTGCAAGTTTGCAAGCTTTTTTTATGATTCTCGCTATGAATTATATTTGGGAATTACTAGGTGGAGCGCTTAATACAATTTCTCTAACTTTGTTTTCTGTGAGCACTGGACTAGTATTTTCCTTTTTTATCGCACTTGGAAAAATATCAAAAAATAAAGTAATTAATTCCTTGAGTTCCTTTTATATTTTCTTTTTTCGTGGAACTCCATTGCTTTTGCAACTTTATTTTCTCTATTATGAACTTCCAAAAATCTGGTCGGCTCTTACTATTTCTTCGCCATTTATCGCAGCGTATATTGCTTTTAGTCTTAATTCTGCCGCATATCTTGCAGAAGTTGTTCGTGCAGCTATTGTGTCAATTGATAAAGGGCAATACGAAGCGTCATATTCTTTGGGATTGAATAAAGTAAAGACATTTATTCATGTTATTCTTCCGCAAGCAATTCCACGCCTTTTGCCACCTGTTGGGAACGAATTTATTCTTGTTCTAAAAGATGCTTCTATTGCCTCGATTGTTGCATTAAAGGATATTACTAAGGTAAGTCAAAATATTTCTGCTTCAACAGGCTCTAGGCTTGTTTATATTCTTGCAATAATCATTTATCTTATTTTTACCGCTTTTTTTAGTTGGACATTCCGTAAGTTAGAACAAAAATCTATCGCCTATACATTTGGAAGATAATAAAAAAAATAACAAAAGATTTGTTGGATTCATTTAAACAAAAAAAAGACCTGAAAAAACAGGTCTTTTGGACGATGAGGGGATCGAACCCCCGACATTCTGGGTGTAAACCAGACGCTCGTACCAGCTGAGCTAATCGTCCGCTGATATTCATATATTATAAAATTACAAAAAAAGAGTCAATACCTTTTTACAATTTTTTTAAGGCATTTTAGCATTTTATTTTAGTCTTCCATTGGGTTTGAAATGTTTTTTTGGAAAAGAACTAAATCTTGAATTTTAAGTGAAAAAATAGAAAGTCCCTTTGTTTGACGAAGAACTTCGCTTGTTAGAGAAAGTGGGAAAGCATAAGAAATGCCTTCATAGCCTTTCGCTTCAATATGAACTAAAAAGTTAAATTGTTTTGTTTCGCCTTCTTCTTGAGCAGATTCTGGTTTCACATTAAATGAATAAGTTCCATTTGTAGCAAGATATG
This sequence comes from uncultured Treponema sp., assembly GCA_964582685.1. Lineage (GTDB taxonomy): Bacteria > Spirochaetota > Spirochaetia > Treponematales > Treponemataceae > Treponema_D. The sequence goes on from CAZOTD010000026.1 coordinate 10,763, forward strand.
TTTTAGTTGGATTGCTCCAAGTTTGGTCAATCATTTGTGCAAGTTCACCATCTTTGTAAAGTTTAATAGTAACATCAGAAAGCGGTTCAAAAGTTGTTCCATCTAAAACTGTTCCTGTAAAAACTGGAAAAAAGAAATATGGGCAATTTCCAGTTACAACCAAAGTTTCTGAATTTGTGCTGATATTGTGCGTTGGTCTTTTAGAAGAACTTACAAGTCTTATTCCGTCCATTGCAAGAGAATCAATATCCGCTTTAATTTGTGTAAGATTTTGCTTTGCTATTGTGTGAGTAACTCCACGTGCAGAAATTATATACTTTGGAGGAATTCGATTTAATACAAATGTCATTGTATCTAAACGACAATTTTTGCAGTCGCACGTAAGCCATGATGTATTATATTGTTTTAAATCATCGTATAGTTTATTTACTCTCGTTTCTACGAGATCTTCCATTAAATTGTGAATTTTCATGTTTCCCTCAATATCTTTTTTTATTTTAATTATAAACCTAGAAGTTGTATTTTGCAATAAATTAATTTTTATGTTAAAATTATATTCAATTCTATGAAAGTGAAAAAAATATTGCCATTGTTTTTTTTATTTATCCTCTTGATAAGTTGTTCCAATTCAGGTGTTACTTCTAAACTTTTTCGTGATGATCATCTTAAAAATGAAACAAACAATCAGCGAGAAAATATTCAGTGGACAATGGAACTTGAAAAAAATCGTTTAGGTGAGAAAATTTCTTCAATTAACCAAGTTTCTTCTTCTCAAGAACTTAATCCACAAACTTTTATGGCCCTTGATGCAGAATATGAACGCTTTGGGATTTTTCCTGAATTAGATGATTTTGGCAGCCTCGATATTTCTGATAATGATGCTAATGCGATGGCAGTCTTGCACAATTTTTTTTCTTCGCTAAAAGCAAATCAAGAATGTGATTCATATTTTACTCGTGATTCAATTTTTTCTCTTGTGCTCTTTTTGCATGACATTCAAGATTTTGATTTGACAAACGCTCAATTGTATTTTGGTAAAGCATTTCCGCTTGAAAATGCTTTAGAAATTCCAGTGAGAATTTATGGAAAAAATGAAATGATGGATGTTAAGGTTTATTTAAAATATATTTTACCCGAAGATTTTCTCAAAGAATTAAAAGAAGCAAATTTGGAAGATAAAAATCTTGAAGATGAAATTTTAGAAACTAAAATTTCAGAAGATGAAAATAGCAAAACTGACAACGATTTCAAAAATCAAAATTTAGAAGATAGAAATTTAAAAGATGTTGTTCCCGAAACTACAATTATGCAAAACAATCAAACTCTGATTGGCTCTTATAAAATTCTCGATTTAGAAATTGCAAAATTAGAAAAACTTTATCAAGAATAGGAGAACGCAGATGGAAAGTAATAGTTTAACTGGAATTGAAAGAGAACTTGTTTTACAATACTTAATTGATGGAAATGTTCCTGTTACAATTACTCCGATTGAGGAAATTTCAAAGGTTGAAAATAAAGATAAAATTAAACCGACAACTTCTGCAATTTTTCCTATTGCACTTAAAGGTGAGCAAATTAAAGTCCTTGAGCAAGGAATTATTCTTTTAACAAATCCACCAAAATCTGTGCAAAATTTTCAAACTAAAAATGTTCGTGTTGAATTTTATTTTAATAGACTTGGACTTTATTTTAATACAGAGCTTAAAGAAATAAAAAATGGGCTTGCATTTGTTATTCCTTCTGCAATCAACAGAATTGAAGAATTTGAAAAAGAGCGTCCGCTAGATTTTTCTGCGACTATTTTTTATTCTTGCAACGAAAAAAATGATATTCATATTAATTGTTATCCTCTTGAAAATTACAGACTTTTTTCTAAGCCCATATGGAATGATGTGCCAGAAGAATTACAACATAAAGCAAAAAGTTATCTTGAAAAATTTATCGTGCATGCAAGAAAGCAGGGAACTGCTGGCAATGGACTTCAATTGATTCCTGTGTGTCGTTATCTTGTCGAGGCGAAAGAAAAAATTAAATCATTGGAAGGAAGGGTCGAGCCACTTGATATTATTTATGCCGATTATGAGCGTATTGTTTTTGCTTCAAGAACTTCCAATATTCATTTAGAAGTAGGTGGCGAATATGCACTTGAATTTACATTCCCAATTGAATCGAATGTTATCAAAAACAGAAAGTTGTTTTTAACTTGTGCAGTTGAAGCTCTTTATCAGAATGATGAAAAATCTTTTACAACTGTTGTTTGTCGTTATACTTCCATAAAGGAAGAAGATATTCGATTCCTTTATGAAAAAACAACGAATAAAAAATTTATGTAAGTTTATTTTTTTTCGATTTTGTCAAAGCCACAAAGAGGAACAAGAACTTCAGGTATTGTAATTGAACCGTCTTCGTTTTGATAATTTTCGATAATCGCAAGCATTGCTCGTCCTACTGCGATTGCCGTTCCATTTAACATGTGAACATATTTGTTTTTACCATCATCGTCTTTAAATCGCACATTAAGGCGGCGGCTTTGATAATCTGTACAATTAGAAGTTGAAGTAACTTCTCCGTATTCTCCGCCATTGCGTCCTGGCATCCAAGCTTCAAGATCCCATTTTCTGTAGGCTGGTGCACCTAAATCTCCAGTGCAAGTATCAACAACATGGAATGGAATATTAAGTCCAGTAAAAATCTCTTCTTCGATAAGGCGAAGTTTTTCATGAATTTCATCAGATTGTTCTGGCAGACAATAAACAAACATTTCTACTTTATCAAATTGATGAACACGATACAAACCTTTCGAGAATTGACCAGCTGCGCCTGCTTCTCTTCTGAAACAGTGAGAAAGCCCACAGTAATAAAGTGGAAGTTTTGATTTATCAAGAATTTCGTTTGAGTGATAACCACCAAGTGTAATTTCTGCTGTTGCAACAAGGCAAGTTCCTTCTTCTTCAATTGAATAGACATTTGATTCGTTTCCACGCGGATTAAATCCAATTCCTTTTAAGACTTCCTCTTTTGCAACATCTGGTGTAATAAATGGAGTAAATCCATGTTTTCTCAATGTATTAAGTGCATATTGAATTAATGCTTGTTCTAAAAATACAGCATCATTTTTTAGATAATAAAACTTTGGTCCAGAAACTTTTGTCCCTCGCTCAAAATCAATAAGATCGAGGGCTTCCATAAGTTCAACATGATCTTTCGGCTTAAACTCGAAATTACGCGGAGTTCCGACTTTTTTTACTTCAAGATTTTCCGTATCGAGTTTTCCGATTGGAGCATTTGGACTTGCCATGTTTGGAATTTTTCGAGCAGCATCTTCAAGTTGAATTTCAACTTCTGAAAGTTTTTTTTCTACATCAGCAAGTTCATCTTTTATCTTTTTTCCTTCGTCAATAAGTTTTTGCCTTGCATCTGGTTCAAGTTTTTGTTTCATTGATTGTGCATTCGAATTTCTCTTTTCTTGTAATGTTTGGCGTTCTGTTACAAGTTTTGTACGCTCGTTGTAAAGTTTAACAACGATGTCGGCATCGGCATTCATATTTCTGTTTGAAATATTTTTTTTAACTGCTTCAAGATTATCTTTAATAAATTTATA
>CAZOTD010000027.1:0-14051 GCA_964582685.1 uncultured Treponema sp.
TTTCTAGTATGATATTCAAAGGGAATGATAAACTTTATGTAGAAATTTCTTCTCCATACGGAATTTTTGAATATGATATTAATTATCACGCCGTTTTATCCATAGATGGAAATCTTGGTAAAACAGACATCTTAATTGACAACAATACAGTTTGCATTCAAAATTCTCCGTGTTCAAATAAAACTTGTGTTCAACAAGGAAAAATTTCAAAAGCAGGACAATGGCTTTGTTGCGCGCCAAACCAAATACTTGTTGTTATAAAAGCAAGTAAAAATAACGGCACAAGTTCTCAAGAACCTGATGCGATTTCTTTTTAACAAAAGTCAATGTACAAATTGATTTTTGTTAAAGAAATTAACTTTTAATTTTAAGTTTTAAGGAAAATTATGGCAAAGAAAAAAATTCAAATAAGTTACAAATGTTCAAATTGCGGTTTTGTTCAACCTCGATGGCTTGGACGATGCCCAGAATGCAGTTCCTGGAATACACTCGAGGAATGTATACATGACCCAAATGCCCTTTCTTCTGTATCACCTGGCAACATTTCTTCCAGAGTAAAACCTATGCCTTTGTCAGAAGTTATTGCGATGGACGATGAGAGACTTTCGACTGGGATTGAAGAATTCAATCGCGTTCTTGGAGGAAAAGGTGCAACAAAGCGTTCTGCAATTTTACTTGGCGGAGAACCAGGAATTGGAAAATCTACACTTCTTCTTCAAACTGCTGGAACATTTTCTAAATCAGATTCTGAACTTGTTCTTTATGTTTCTGGGGAAGAATCTTCTAGCCAAATCAAAGCTAGAGCAAACAGACTTGGTGTTGATTGTAAAAATATTCAGATTATGCCAACAATGCGACTCGAAGATATTCTTGATGCGTTAAACGAACTAAAACCAATTTTAGTAATCATTGATTCAATTCAAACAGTTTATTCGATTGAAGGTGGAATTATTCCTGGAACTATAAATCAGCTTAAATATTGTACAAACGAACTTGTTGGTTGGATAAAAGAACATGATAGTGTTCTTATTATGACTTGCCATGTTACAAAAGATGGAAACATTGCAGGTCCTAAAGCACTAGAACACATGGTTGATACAGTAATTTCTTTTGAACGAAATAATGATGAAATAAGATTTTTGAGAGCTTATAAAAATCGATTTGGTTCTGTTGATGAACTTGGAATTTTTGAAATGAGCAAAGCTGGTCTTATTCCCGTAAAAGATCCGAGCACAATGTTTATCACACGACGACAAGGAGAAATGCCAAATGGTGTTGCAGTTACGGCAGTTGTTGAAGGTTCAAGAGTTTTTCTTGTTGAAATTCAAGCACTTACTGTTCCGGCAAAATCTACAATCACTCGAGTTTTTAGCGACAAAATTGAAAGTGCACGCGTAAGTCGAGTTGCTGCTGTTCTCGAAAAACGCACCGAATTGCGATTTAGCGATCAAGACATTTACATTAATGTTGCAGGCGGAGTGCGACTAACAGAAAGTGCAATTGATGCTGCTCTTGCAGCCGCTCTTTATTCTGCACGCACGGGAATTGCTCTCAAACCAGAAACTGTTCTTATCGGAGAATTAAGCCTTGCTGGAGAAATAAGACCTGCTGGCAGAATTAAACAAAGAGCAAAAACAGCAATCAGTCTAGGCTACAAAGAAGTCTTTGCCCCAGAAAAAGAAGAAGGCGTCAATGTCATTACAAACATTTGTGAACTTGTAAAATCGGTAAGAAATGTGTAAGTTTTCAACGATAATTCAAATCAAACATTTATCCAATATTTACGCCGATTTTTGCAAGGAGCGTCAAAATTCTTCCGCTGGCAACAAAAGTTCCGATAGTTGACCCCAAACTTGAAAGTATAAAAACAAGTAAAATGTGAAGAATTCTATTTTTGTACCACATTTTAAAACTATGCGTATCTGTTTGAAGATTTTCCATATCAATTACTTTTGGTTTTCTAACAATCGCTTGAACAATCCCCGTAACCATTCCAACTCCAATAACAGGAACCAAAGAAGTAAAAGGTGCACATACAAATGCACTCAAAATTGTCAAAGGATTCCCCAGTGCTAAAACTGTTCCTAGTGCTGCAAGTCCGCCATTCCAAATCACCCAAGCAAATGCCATATCAGCACCGACATTTTTTCCTCCACAAATTGAGCCGTAAACAATAAGTCCAACAATAATTGCAGGAAAAATCCAACTGGCAATTTTGCTTTTAAGAGTTTTAGGAGGAACAGTTGAAATTTCGGAAGTATCTTCTGAAACTTCTCCAGATGCGATTTGTTCAATATATGACTTTACACCAGGAAGATGTCCTGCACCAAGAACTGCAATAATTGTATTTCCTTTTGATTGCCAAATATGAGATGCAAGATATTTATCACGTTCATCGATGAGAACTTCTTTAACTTTAGGAAGATATTCAGAAAGATCTCTCATCATTGAATCCATTTCATTTTCGTTTTTTAATTTTTCAATTTCTTCTTGCGAAATTTCTTCCTTGTCAAAAGCACTTGCAAGCATTGAAGCAAGAAGTTTGCATTTTCCCCAGAATGAATTTTTTTGCCAAGCACGGCGAAGAGTTACTTGTATCGGACGATCGACAAGCGTAAACGGAATATTTTTTTCTTTTGCACATTCAATTGCAGCCATCATTTCGTCGCCAGGTTTAACGCCGACATTTTGTCCCATTTTTCTCTGAAAAGAACTGAGTACCAAATTTGCAAGAAGTAAAAAACCTTCATTGCGTTTTAATACTTTTATGATGTCAAGATTTCGCCAACTTTCAGGATCCATCATAGAATTAAAACGTCTTTCATCAAGTTCAATTGCAACACAATCTGGAGAAGTTTCTGTAATTTCTTTTTTTACATCTTCAATGCTTTCTTTTGAAATATGCGCTGTTCCAATTAAAATTATTTTTCTTCCGTTAAGTTCAAGAACTTGCTTTGTTCGGTTCATTTTTCAAGGCTCCATTCTGCAAGACGATATTCAAAAAACATCGGGTTTTGCATATTTTTAACTTCTGTGTAATATTTTTGTGCCAGATTTTTTATTCCTTTCATATCGTAATAAAGTGCAAAATAGAAAAGCATTTTTCCTTTTGGCGTCATTTTGTCAATTTTAGGAATTTTCACTGCAAGATCATTTTCTGCATTACCTGGACCTTGATCATGATAAAGTCTAATCATAGAAAATTCAACACTCGTTTTATCAGACATTTTTTTCATAACATTTGCAAGGAAAGTTTTTGCATTTTGCAATTTTCCAGATTTTATATAACATGCGGCAATCATCAAAGGATACGAAATATTTTCGCTGTTATAATTATAAGCTTTTTCAAATGCAATTCTTGCTTCGTCAAAATTATTTGCGTGCCAAGCCAAAATTCCCAACGACTCATAAGCAAAATAATACTTTGGATTTTTTTCTACGATTTTTCGATAGTCATCAAGTGCTTTGTCAAACCTATTTGTTTCATCGTAAAGTCCTGCACGATAAGTGTAAGCAAGAAAATAATCAGGGTTGATAGAAATTGCCTTTGTCCAAGCTTTTTCAGCATCATCAAATTTTCCTAGAAAACGAGAATAAACTCCAAGGTCAATATAAAATTCGTATTTATTGTCATTAAGCGAAATTGCTTTGTTTATAAATTCAAGTGCAGATTTATAATTGCTATTTTCTGCTTCGAGTTTTGCAAGATATTGATATGCAATTGCTTCGGAAGGATTAATTTCAAGCATTTTGTTAAATGCTTTTTTGGACTCACTTAATTCATTCATATAATAAGAAGTTTGTCCTAAACCAAAAAGCGCTTCTAAATTGTTAGGTTCTTTTGTTAACGCTTTTCTATAATAATTTCTGGCTGTTTTGTATTTGCGATTAAGAACTTGTTCTTGAGCAAGTTCAATGTTTGCAGTTGCATTATTTGGATCAAGAGAAATTACTTTTGAAATTGCAGATTTTTTTTCTGCTAAAGTTTTTGTGCCACCAGCTTTTGCTGCAACAATTTTCATTTCAAGAATTTCAAGATTAGATGGTTCTTTTTTTTCCAAGCTAGAAAGAAGTTTTGAGGCTTCTTCCAAATTTCCTGAGGAAATCAAAAGCGAACTTTTTATAATCATCAAATCAATATCTTCTGAATCTTTTTCAGAAAGTGTATCAAAAAAAGCGATTGCATTTTTTATATCTTCAGTTTCAAGAATTGCCTGAAGATTTTGAACAAAGATTATTTTTGTGTCGTCATTTTGTAAATTTGCTTGATTGCTTGTTTCTGCTGAAAATCCGACTGCCATAATGTTAACAGAAAATAGAATTGTAATAATGATTTTTTTTGTTTTCATAGTAATTTTTCCATAAAAAATAGTTTCTCTAAAATGTGGACAAGCAGTTGATTTTCCCTTGTTTGTTGACTAAACTAAGATAATATGCGTAAACATATTATAGGAAAGTCATTGGGACTGATTGTCCTTTATGCCATTATCATTGTCGGCATTTTTGTTATTCAATTTAGAAGTGATTCTATCATAAGAAAAACCATTCATTCAATGAGGGTTACATTGTTTGAAACCGAAAATTCAAATGACGAAATTTCGCTAAAAAATCAATTTCAAGTTGTTTACAATGGGATTTTGTTTTCTGGCGACGATTCGAATTCTGTAGAATATTCTATTCATAATGATACACGAAAGGCCGTTTTACAAAATTATACAGAAGACCAAAATTCAATTACGCTCAATTTTGATAATGATATTTCAATTAATTTTTCTGTTACAGAATATGATGAAAATCCGCCATTGATTATTACAGCGGATTTTCCGCCAGAAGTTAATTATATTTCGATTTCAATAAAACCGACAAGTGGATTTTTCTTTTCAGAACAAACTGCAAAACAAGCAATTTTTGAAGGAAGAAATTCGTCTTACGCCTTGCTTGCTCCAATGCTTCAAGATTCAAGACTTATTTTGCTCCAAAATTCAAAATTTGCAAGTTACAGAACTTATGTAAAGCAAGCCGTTTTTTCAATCGATGCAGTTGCGCAACTTCCAGGTTCTTCAAAATCTGAATGGCAAGAAAGCATAAATTTATTGAGCACAAATATTATTTCTGAATTTTCGCGTCTTTCACAAAATGATTTGTCTTTTGCTTCAACACTTACTGAACAAACTGTTATGACATATACAGCGACGATGGGAAACATAGGAAGATATAACGAAGCACTCAATTCAATTCCTGCAACTTTTGTTCGAGGAACAAGAAGAACTTATTTGTCAGCGCCATTTCTTGGAGGACTTGCAAGAAGTGCGCCGGGACTTGACGTTCAAATGGAAAATTTTAGAAATATGATTTTGCAAGCATTACAAAATTCACTTTGCGATGTTTTTACAGTTAATAATATTGCCGAATATATTCTCATTAATGAAAACTCACCAGAAGTTTTAAGACTTCTTTCTATGCCAGCATCTTTTACAGACAACAATTTTACTGTTGCTCAAGCGGCAGGAATTCTTCGTGTGTATTCAACTTTGAGAAATGCTGGTTCTGAAAATGCACAAAGGCTTTCTCCTGTTCTTGAACCTTGCGTAAAAAAAATTGCAGATGCTTGTAAACTCGACAACAATAAAATTCACCTTGCAGAAAATGACACGAGTCTTTCTGTAATTAATGCAATTATAGCAGGCGATGCGTTTATTCAATATGGAAAAATTTCAAATTATGAAAACTTGGAAAAATGCGGTTATCTAATTGTTAATTCTTACATTTCCGATTTGTCAGGATTTGATCTTCGTACAATGTGCGAAATTTATCCAATCATCGTTCACACTAACACTTACTATCCACATTTTGTAAAAATTGGAGAAATTGACGGTTCTACAATTTGGGCTTGGACAATTGCACATGATATTCAAATTAGTCAAGATGAAAATCGAACTTTGAGCATCGACATAGATTTTCCATTGGAACTTACGCATTATTTATATATCGTTGGAATAAATCCATTCCGCAGAATTCAAATTTACAATATGGACTTTAGAACAGATCCTCAATTTGAAATTTACAATTCATCTGGATATGTATACAGAACTTCAATGCGTGGTCTTTTATTAAAATCACGACATCGCTCACAGCATGAAATTATTAGACTTTATTACAGAGAAGTTTCAAACTAAAATCGTTATTTAAAATTATTTTCTCAAATTAACTGATAAAATTTATCTGTCACATTTTATCAGTTAATTTGTTTTCAAATCGAGTTGAAATTTCTATTTTTTTTGAAATTTTTGTCTAATTTTTGAAAAAGTGTGATATAATGAATTTATATTGCATTTAACAAATTTTTCGCTTTTGCTTATAAACCACATAAACGAAAAACGAATAATTAAATAGGAGTTTTTGTGAACAAAAAAGATTTCCCTAAAATTCACTTCTACGATCAAGATTTTGTTGACATTTATAATAAAACATGGAATTGGCTTGGAGACTTTTGGCTTGATCCAAAATCTGGCGAACCTGCTCCAGATGGTTATTTTATTTATCCAGAAGATAAAATGTATACGATTAATCAATTCGATTCTATTTTTTCTTCGTTCTTTTTGGTTTATTCAAATAGAAATTATCCTGCAAACCAAAATCTTGATTACCTTTATTCTCGTCAAGAAAAAAATGGAGCAATTCGCTGGAAATACGATTTAAAGAAAAATAAACCCATTCTTGATAAAAACAATCCAGAAGGCGTTGGAATTCCTTTGTTTGCTTGGGCGGAATTCAATCTTTATCATAAATCTGCAAATAAACGACGCGTAAAAGAAGTTATTCCAATTTTACAAAAATATGTTGAATGGATTGATGCAAATTTTAAAAAACCAAATGGGCTTTATGCAGTTCCCGCTTGTGCGTCAGGAATGTTTAATTCCCCACGAGATAAAGCATATTATCCTATTGATTTTAATACAGCAATGGTTATTAATGCGACTCACATGGCAGCACTTGGTGATATTCTTAACGATAAAGAAATGAGTTTTCAGTACAAGAAAATGTACTTTTCTCTTAAAACACGAATTAATTCTATGATGTGGAATGAAAAAACTGGATTTTATCATGATTTGGATAAATCTGGTCAAATGCTTGCGCAAAAAACAATCGCAGGATTTTGGCCACTTCTTGCAGAAATTCCAAATGCCGACAAAGCAGATAGACTTATAGAACATTTGACAAATCCAAAAACGTTTGGCACTGACCATCCATTCCCGACTCTCAGTGCCGATAGCCCTGATTTTAAAGAAAGTGGCGAAGGTTATCGAGGAAGCGTTTTTCCTGCAATGAATTTTATGATTATAAAAGGACTCGAAAAATATCAGCGTTATGATTTAGCACGAGAATGTTCTATCCGACATCTTTATTACATTCTCGAAGCGTTGTCGCCAAATGATTCGAAAATCAAAGGAGATTTATTTGAAGCATATCTTCCTACAAAAGAAGGCAAAGCAAATCTTCGTGGCAAGCCGAATTTTCCAAGACCACGCTATCTTCAAACTATCGGACTTTCTACAATTGCTTTGATGATTGAAAATGTAATTGGACTAATTATTAGTCTGCCACGCAAAACTGTAGATTGGATAATTCCGAATCTTGAAATTATGGGTATTGAAAATCTTTCACTTAAACGCAATCTTATTACAATTCTCAGCAATAAGAGTCAGCGTGGTTGGGAAATCCAAATGGAAAGCGAAAAACTTTATTACTTCACAATCAATATTCTTGATGAGAAGAAAAAGACACTTCCTATTCCATCTGGAAAATGTTCAATGCTTATTGACAAATTATAAATCCTGGAGAAATTTTATGGCTACTACACCGGAAGCAGTTATCGAAATTGGCTCTACCGGAATAAGACTTCTGGTAGCCCAAGTTCATGAAAAAGGAAATTGGGAAGTTCTTGATTCCTCTGAACTTCCTTTAGATCTCGGACGCGATGTTTTTACAACAGGATTAATCTCAAGAGAAAATGGCATTTTATGTCTGCAAATTCTGTTAAGAATAAAAGAACAACTTGCTAGTTGGGGAATTTCGCCAGAACAAGTAAAAGTAATTGCTACAAGTGCTTTCCGCGAGGCAAAAAATCCTGATCCTCTTATTGACCGAATTTTTATCAAAACAGGTTTTTCGATTAAAGTAATTGATGGCATTGAAGAAAATCGTCTTATGTATCTTGCTGTTACAAAAAAGATAAAAGAGCGATCGCGCAAAAATGTTTCTGAAGATGCAATCATTCTCGAAGTTGGTGGCGGTTCAACAGAAACTATGTTGATAAAACAAGGAAAAATGGCAGGTGCTCACAGTCTTAAAATCGGAACAATTCGAATTGCAGAAAATCTTTCTATCGATGTAACTTCGGCAAGCAACATTAAACGCTATATTCAACATTTTATTTTTAACACGAAAGGTTCTCTAAATGACGAACTCGATTTGTCTACAATTAAACAGTTTTATTCTGTAGGTTCAGAACCTAGACTTGCGGCACAAACTTATGGAAAGAAAATTGCTGACGGAAGTTGGGAAATTACTCGAAAAGAATTTTCGCATTTTGTAACAGAGATTCAAACTTACTCAACAGAAGAAATTGTTGCAAAATTCCAAATTGAATATACAGAAGCACAACTTCTTTTTATTGGACTTTCAATTTACGAAATGTTCATTCAACTTACAAATGTAGAAAAAATCATTGTTCTTGAAACAAGTATTCGCGACGGAACGCTCATCAGTTCTCAAGCACAACCATCAAGCGAATTGCTCACTGAATTTAATTCACAGATAAAAGCATCTGCTTTGAACTTGTTGAACAAATATCACGGCGATGTAGAACATGCACTTTATGTTACAGATTTGAGTCTTAAAATTTTTGACGCGCTTAAAGATGAAATCGGACTTAATGATAGACAAAGAACGCTTCTTGAAATTGCAGGAATTCTTCACGACATTGGAATGTTTATCCGTATGGGCGAACATCAATATCACAGTCAATACATTATTGTCAATTCCGAAATTTTTGGTTTGCAAAAATACGAAAATAAAATTGTCGGACTTATTGCAAAATTTCATCGCGGTTCGCAAATGCCACAAGATGACGAACAATTCTTAATGTTATCACGCGAAGATAGAATGGCCGTTTTAAAGCTAACTGGAATTTTAAGAATTGCAGATGCGCTTGACAGAGAACATCAACAAAAACTAAAAGAAATTAAAATTACAACATATAATGATACACTTGTTCTAAGCACTGATTCAAAACACAATATTGTACTTGAACAAAATGCACTTATTGAAAAAGCAAATATTTTTGAATTTGTGTTTGGTTATAGAATTATTTTGGCATAACCTACAAACTTTATACAAAATAAGGAAAAATTAATGTGAGGAAATTATGAATAAAAACACATTTTTCAACAGAGAACTTTCTTGGATTGAATTTAATAATCGCGTTTTATATCAAGCTTGTAGGCAAGATTTGCCACTTTTTGAAAGAATTCAGTTTTTATCAATCGTTACAACTAATTTTAGAGAATTCTTTCAAGTCCGAGTTGCTTCAATAAAACGAATGCAAAAAATTGATTCTAGCAAAAAGGACATTTCAGGTTTTACTCCAACTTCACTTTTAAAACAACTTTCAATTCGTGCACACGAAGTTGTAAATAAAAAAAATGAATGTCTAAAAAAAGAAATTTTTCCACTTTTAGAAAAAGCTGGTTTTCAATATGTAAAGCCACAAATGTTCTCTTCTGAACAAAAAATATTTTGCCAAAGAGAATTCGAAACAGCAATTCTTCCTTTACTTACACCAATTCGCACAGACACAAACGCTTTTCCAAAAATCGGCAACTTAGAATATCATGCTGCGTTTTTGCTAAAACCAATTAAAGATATTAAACCTGAAAATAAAGATTTTTTTACTCGTGATGGAAAACAAGCAATTGCACTTGTTCAAATTCCGACTGGCATTTCAAGAATTATATGGCTACCGAGTCGCACTAAAACAAAACAATTTACTTTGATTGATGATTTAATTCTTGGATATGGAACTTTGCTTTTTCCCGGATTTGAAGTTCAACAATCAATGCTTTTTAATGTAATTCGTGATGCGGATTTTGCAGTTGACGAAGATGCAGGTTCTAATTTTATTGAAGCGATGGAAAAAGTTCTTGTGCAACGACAATCGTCTTTTGCCGTTTGCCTTAACTGTAATAATTCAAGTCCTGAAATTAAAAAATTTCTCATGGAAAATCTTGAACTAAATACAGATGATATTTACGAATGCGATGAACTTATTGATCCAGGAACGCTTCTTGAAATTGGAAATCTTGAAGAAACTGCAAAATTAAAACTGGAAAAATGGGAAAACTTCTATCCTAAAAATCTTCCAGAAGATGAGCTATATTGGGACACATTAAAACGACATGATGTTTTACTTCATGTTCCTTACGAAAGTTATTCTCCAGTCGTAAAATTTATATCTGATGCAGCAGATGACCCTGATGTAATCTCAATTAAAATGACATTGTACAGAACTGGAAATAATTCACCAATTATCAGTGCGCTAAAAAAAGCAGCACAAAATGGCAAACAAGTAACCGTACTTGTTGAACTAAAAGCTCGCTTTGATGAAGAAAGAAATATTGGATGGGCAAATGAACTTGAAAATGCAGGCGTAATTGTAATTCAAGGAATTGTAAATCTAAAAGTTCATGCAAAAATTCTAATGGTAATTAGAAAAGAAGATCAAGCAATTCGTCGCTACATTCATCTTGCAACAGGAAATTACAATCCAAAAACTGCAAAGATTTATAGCGATATGTCAATCTTTACAACAAATGTTGCAATAGCTTCCGATGCCACAACTTTTTTTAATATCGTAACTGGTTACTCGGCACTTCAATCAATGAAAGCGCTCAACATGGCTCCGATAAATCTTAAGACAAATATTATTTCTATGATTCAACGAGAAATTGGAATGTCCAACCCAGAAAACCCAGGAATGATTATTGCCAAAATGAATTCTCTAACTCACGAAGAAGTTATCAACGCACTTTATGACGCAAGTCGTGCAGGCGTAAAAATCATTCTTAATATTCGTGGAATTTGTATGCTTGTTCCGGGAGTAAAAGGAATGAGCGAAAACATTCAAGTAATTTCAATTGTTGATCGTTATCTTGAACATTCGAGAATTTTTTATTTTAAAAATGGCGGGCAACCAGAAATATATCTTTCGAGTGCCGATTGGATGAACAGAAATCTTGATCGTCGAATTGAACTTATGTTCCCGATTCTCGATAAAAATGTTTTTAACGAAATTAAAGAAGCACTTGATATTTATATAAATTCTAACACAAATACACATCAATTAAGAAGCGACGGCGAATGGATTCCAAGAAAACCAATTGCAGGACAGGAAGTTCTTCGCGCACAAGAATTATTGTATAAAAAATATAAGAAAATTGCAGAAAAAAAATCGACGCCAAAAATTCAATTTCGTGTAAGACGAAAAGGCTAAAAAATATGGACACAAACAAAATTCTCTTAAATAAACTTCCGACAGAAAAATTATCTCCTAAAATTATCGCTTTAGATTTAGACGACACTTTATTAACTAAAGATTTAAAAATTATGCCAGACACAGTAAACGCGTTGCAAAATGCTGCTGCAAAAGGAATTTATATTGTTCCTTGTTCGGGCAGAACGGATTATGGAATTTTGCCTTTTGTTAGCGTTTTAAATCTTACAGAAAAACAACAAGGTCGTTTTTTAATTGCCGGAAATGGTTCAGAAATTTTTGATCTTCACACGAAGCAAGTAATTTATTCACGAAAAGTTCCTTTTGAAGTTTTAGAATTTGTTTACAAGGAAGCAACAAAGCGCAATCTTCCATGTCAAGTTTATAAGCACGACACAACTTTTGCAAATGTTGACAACGACTTTATTCGCCTTGACGCAAAACTTTGTAAATTGAAAGTTGAAATTGTTCCAAACTTTCTTGATTTTTTAAAACCCGGTTATACAAAAATTCTTGTTCCCGGCGACGAAAAAGAAATTCCCGAATTCTGTGATTTTCTAAAACGTGAACTTGGCGACAAAGCTGTTGTGTTTACGAGCAAACCTTTTTTTCTTGAAGTTATGCCTGCAAATTGCGGAAAAGGAGAAGCACTTACTTGGCTTGCAGAATATCTTTCAATTCCGCAAGAACAAACAATGGCGTTTGGCGACAGTATGAACGATGAATCGATGATAAGAATGGCAGGAAGTTCTGTTGCAATGTGCAATGGTCTTGAATACATTCAAAAAATTGCAAAATATGTAACACGGAAATCAAACGAAGAAGATGGAATCGGCGATTTCATAAATGAATTTGTTTTGTAACTTTTGTAACAAATATTAAACTTTTCTTATATTACTTTTTTCTAAAGTCGTTTTATAATAAAATCACTAATCGAAAATTAGCATTTCCTATTTGAAACTTAGAAATATGATTTAGAGGTTGATATGAAAAAAATTATTTTGTATTCATTTTTAATAATTAGTTCATTTATGATTGTCACATCGTGCAAAACTAAAGCACCAAAAATTGAAGGTTATAATCTTTTGTGGCATGATGAATTTGACTCAAATAAGCTTGACGAGGAAATTTGGAACAAAGAACTTCGTCATCCCGGTTGGACAAATCATGAAATGCAAGCGTATACAGCTAAGCCTGAAAATATTTATTTAAAAGACGGCAAACTTGTTCTTCGTGCACTAAAATTTCCTTTGGATACTGGAGGTGCTTATTACACATCAGGCAAAGTTCAAACTTCAAACAAAAAAGATTTTACTTACGGAAAAGTTCAAGTTCGAGCAAAAGTTCCTAAAGGGCAAGGTTTGTGGCCTGCCATTTGGATGATGCCAACAAAAGAAGTTTATGGAAGTTGGCCTCTTTCTGGCGAAATTGACATTATGGAAATTCTTGGCAACGAACCAAACAAAACTTATGGAACTATCCATTACGGTTCGCCTCATGGACAAAAACAAGGTTCATATATTCTAAAAAATGGAGATTTTTCAGATGATTTTCATGTATTTGAAATTGAATGGGAACCAGGAATTATTCGCTGGTTAGTTGATGGAGAAATTTTCTATTCAGAAGGGAATTGGTTCTCAAGAAGTCGAGCCGGTGCCGACTTTTCTTATCCGGCACCTTTTGACCAAGACTTTTTTGTTCAGTTAAATCTAGCTGTCGGTGGCGACTGGCCTGGAAAACCTGACGATTCTACAGATTTTGAAAATGCTAAATTTGAAATTGATTATGTTCGGGTTTATCAAAAAAAATCTTATGATTATAATGTTACAAAGCCGATGCCAAAAATTCCTATAGCAGATGAAAATGGCAACTACATTCACAATAGCGATTTTTCAATTGCAGAAGATCTTAGTGATGGAATCGATTGGACTTTTCTTACTGCCTCTGGTGGACAAGGAACTGCAACAATCAAAAACAATACGCTTATTGTAGAATCCACAGCGGCAGGAAGAGTTGACCATGCAGTTCAACTTGTTCATCCTAATATCAATATGAAAAAAGGCAAACAATATAGAATCAAATTCGACGCAAAAGCAAGTGCGCCTAGAACTGTAAAAGTTGCAGTTTCTGCACCAGAAGTAAATTGGACAAGATACTTACCGGAAAAACTTACAAACATTACAACTGAATGGCAAACTTATACTTACGAATTTACGATGAAATATGACGACGATCCATTTGGTCGACTTGAATTCAATATGGGAAATCAAAATTCAACTGAAACGCTTTACTTTAAAAATGTCACTGTAACAGAACTTTAATCGCATTAAAAAGAATTGAACACTAAAGAAGTCCGAAAAAGTTTTCTTTTTTGGACTTCTTTAATACATTTTTATAATATTTTTCTTATTAAAAAAAATCTTCGACTTTAATTTGTTTTTCAAAACAATAGTTTTTTATAAATGGTCGAGCCACTAAAACTTGAGTTGCGCCATAATAA
>CAZOTD010000028.1:0-14042 GCA_964582685.1 uncultured Treponema sp.
CTACTTATTTTTTTGTAGTCTTTTTTGCAGGTGCTTTTTTTGCTGCTGGTTTTGTTGTAGTTGCAGCTTTTTTAGCAGGTGCTTTTTTTTCTGCAGTTGCCTTTGTAGCTGTTTTTGCAGTTGTTGTTGATTTCTTTGCTGGAGCTTTTTTTGCTACTGGTTTAGTTGCAGCTTTAGAAGCCAAAACTGCTTGAGCAGCTGCAAGACGAGCAACAGGAACACGGAATGGAGAACAAGAAACATAATTAATTCCTGCTTCATAACAGAACTTAATAGAATCTGGGTCACCACCATGTTCACCACAAATACCACAGTGGAAATCTGGTTTTACAGAACGAGCTTTTTCAACAGCCATCTTGATGAGTGCACCAACACCTTCTTTATCGAGTGTCTTGAATGGATCATCTTCGAGAATGTTTCGTTCATAGTAAGCATCAAGGAATTTAGCAGCATCATCACGGCTATAACCAAATGTCATCTGTGTAAGGTCGTTTGTACCAAAACTATAGAAATCAGCACTCTTAACAATCTTGTCAGAAAGAATTGCGGCACGAGGGATTTCAATCATTGTACCAATGTTGATAGCAGTCTTAACTCCTTTTTCTTTTTGAACACGAGCTATTACAGCTTCACATTCTGAGCGAATTGTAGACAATTCATTTGGTTCACCAACAATAGGAATCATAATGTTTGGTTGACACTTAACTCCAGCTTTTTGACATTCAATAGCAGCAAGTACAACTGCTTCTGTCTGCATTTCAAGAATTTCTGGATATGTAATAGCAAGACGACAACCACGATGACCCATCATTGGGTTTTGTTCATGAAGTGCATCAAATTTTGCTTTAAGAGTAGCAGCATCAATTTTAGCACCTTGTGATTTCAATACATCAACAACCTTGTTAAGATCGCTTGATGTCTTTGGTGTAAATTCATGAAGAGGTGGATCAAGGAAGCGAATAATTACAGGATGACCTTTCATTGCTTTGAAAATTCCAACAAAGTCTTTTTGCTGAAGAGGAAGAATGCTCTTAAGTGCAACTTGGCGCATTTCCTTTGTATCTGCTCCAATCATTGCCTGAAAGTAAGGAAGTTTTGCAGGGTCAAAGAACATATGTTCTGTACGACAAAGACCAATTCCTTCTGCACCAAATTTAAATGCATTTTCAGCATCAACTGGTTGATCGCCATTAGCTCGAACGCCAAATCCTTTAATCTTAGCACCAACTGAAGGAGTACGAATTGAATTGTTACGGATTTCATCACACCAACCAAGGAATGTTTCGAGTTCCTTAGAAAGTGTTGCAGGCTGTGTTGCAATTTGTCCTTCATATACAGTTCCTGTTGAGCCATCAATTGAAAGATAATCGCCTTCTTTATATTTTTTGCCATCTACGCTAATTGTTTTTGCATCAAGGATTTTGATTGCTTCACAACCACAAACACATGGAGTTCCCATTCCACGTGCTACTACAGCAGCGTGAGATGTACGTCCACCAGTTGCAGTTAAAATTCCTTGTGCGGCAACCATTCCGGCAATATCATCTGGAGAAGTTTCTTTACGAACGAGAAGAACTTTTTTGCCATTCTTTGCCCAAGCTTCTGCATCAGCGGCTGTAAATACAATTTGTCCACAAGCTGCTCCAGGAGAAGCATTAAGACCAGAAGCAATTTTAACTCCTTTAGCAAGTTCTGCTTTATTGAATGTAGGATGCAAAAGTTGGTCGATATGCTGAGGTTCAACACGATTGATAGCCATTTCTTTTGTTATAAGTTTTTCAGCAACCATGTCTACAGCCATTTTTATAGCAGCGGCACCTGTACGTTTTCCGTTACGACACTGGAGCATATAAAGTTTGCCTTGCTGGATAGTAAATTCCATATCCTGCATATCACGATAATGTTTTTCAAGACGATTACGAATCTTTACAAGTTCGTCATAAATCTTTGGATTGTCTTTTGCAAGTTCTGACATATCTTTTGGAGTACGAATTCCTGCAACAACATCTTCACCTTGAGCGTTTATAAGATATTCACCGTAGAACTTATTTTCACCTGTAGATGCATTACGACTAAAACATACACCAGTTCCAGAGTCATTACCCATGTTACCGAATACCATTGCCATAACTGTTACTGCAGTTCCTTTGAGTTTTTTAATATTGTTCAATTCGCGATATTTGATAGCACGCTCATTCATCCAAGAACCAAATACAGCATCAATCGCATGCCACATTTGTTTTACAGGATCTTGCGGAAAATCTGTTCCTACATATTTTTTGTAAAGCTTTTTATATTCAGCAACAACTGTTTGCAATTCTTCTGTGCCAAGTTCTGTATCGAGCTTTTTTCCACCTTTTGCTTTTACTGAATCAAGGATTGCTTCGAATTCATCGTGTGGAACTCCCATTGCAACATCGCCAAACATCTGAATAAAACGACGATATGCGTCCCAAGCAAAACGTGGATTTGAAGTCTTTTTTGCAAGTCCTTCAACAGATTTGTCGTTAAGACCAAGATTAAGAATTGTATCCATCATGCCAGGCATTGAAACTGCCGCACCAGAACGAACTGATACAAGCAGAGGATCATTTGGATCACCAAGTTTTTTTCCAAATGCTTTTTCCAATTTTGCAAGATTTTTTGCAACAGTGTCTTTTAGACCTTCTGGGTACTTTCTGTTGTTGTCATAGAACATCTTACAAACATCTGTAGAAATTGTAAATCCAGGTGGAACTGGAACACCAATGTTTGTCATTTCAGCAAGGTTAGCACCTTTTCCACCGAGTTCAGCACGCATATCTGCGTTGCCTTCAGCTTTTCCGTTTCCGAAAAAGTAAACTAATTTGTTTGCCATTGAATTAACTCCATCATAATAGATTAGACTAAGATATGAATTTATTAATAAGAATTATAAAATGAATGTACTATACTGTCAATTAATTTAATCGCAAGAGATTATATTTAAACGCAAAATTATCTTTATTTTAAACACTTCAATTCACTTTTAAAATTCACTATAATTTTAACAACTTTAACAAGGAATTTTTGATGAACAAATTTAAATTGCTTTTAGACCTCTTTTGGACTTTTTTTAAAATTGGTGGACTTACTTTTGGTGGGGGGCTTACAATGCTGCCAATGCTTGAACGCGAATTAGTCGACAAAAAAAAATGGATTACAGTTGATGAACTTCTTGATTGTTATGCAATTGGTCAAACCACACCTGGAATTATCGCCGTAAATACAGCAACTTTTGTCGGTTATAAAAAAGGTAAAGTGGCAGGAGGAATTTTTGCAACTTTAGGAATGATTTTCCCGTCTTATATTGTCATTACTTTAGTTGCGATGTTTCTTTCTTTTTTTATGGAAAACAAAACTTTTCAGCATGCAATGATGGGAATAAGAAGTGTCGTTTGTGCATTGATGATTAACACAGTTTTAAATCTTGCAAAAAAAAGTCTTATCAATCTTACAAGTTGGATTGTTTTTGTCACTGTACTTTTGATTGCCTTTTTCCTAAAAGTTCCTACAGTCGTTCTTGTGCTTGGAACTGCAATAGTGGGAATTATTCTTGAATTAATTAATGGAAAAATAAATCCTAAAAATGAAAAAAAAATTTGATTATGGAATTTTCTCTTTGTTCCAAAATCACACTAAAAAATATTTTGCAAATTGATATTTGCTCGTTGTTTTTATAGAGGAATTTAAAATGTTTAATATTACACTTGCTTTGACACTCTTTTGGGAATTTTTTAAAATCGGACTTTTTGCAGTTGGCGGAGGACCAGCAACACTTCCTTACTTAATGGAACTTACAGAAAAATATGATTGGTACACAATGCAAGAACTTACAAATATGATTGCAGTAAGCGAATCAACACCTGGACCTTTAGGTTTAAATATGGCAACTTATGTTGGTTATCAAACACTTGGAGTAATTGGAGGAGCAATCTCAACTTTTGGTCTTGTACTTCCAAGTGTAATTATTATTTGTATCATTGCAGCTTTTTTTTCTAAAGTGAATCAAAACAGATTTGTAAAATCAGCATTTGCGACAATTCGTCCAGCCGTAACTGCCATTATTACAGTTTCAGTTTTATCGATTTGTCGAGTTTCCCTTTTTCAAAATGCAGATTTTAAACTACCACAATGGCATCTAATTTTATTCTCTTTGATAATTTTTGGTTTACTCCAAATTAAATTGTTAAAGAAAATTCATCCATTTTTATGGTTTGTAGTTGGAGCCACAATCGGAATTATTTTTAAGTTTTGAAAACTTGTGATAGAATAAAACTATGATTCAAACATTATATCAAGTTCCAGAATACAATCAGTCGCTTATGGATTTGGCTGTAGAAAAAATGATGAAAGAATTAAATATTCTTTCAGAACTACGCCCCGAAATGAAAGTTGTTATCAAGCCAAATTTAATTATTGCAAAGCCGACTTCAACTCCAGCAACAACACATCCTGTTGTTATCAGAGCAGTTGCATCTTGGCTTAGGAAAAATGGAATTACAAATATTACGCTTGCAGAAAGTTCTGGTGGACCTTATCTCTCCGAATATATGAAAACAGTTTATAAAGTTTGTGGCGTTTCGACTTTATCTGATGTCCTTACTTTGAACAATGATTTTTCGTCTGTTCCAATTCATACACCAGGCAATTTTAAAAATCACAGTTTTAATATAATTACTCCGATTACAACTGCCGATTACATTATCAATATTTGTAAATTGAAAACACATTCAATGACAGGACTTTCAGCAGGAATGAAAAATCTTTTTGGCGTAATTCCTGGACTTGAAAAACCACAACTTCATTGTATGTGGCCGAACATCGAAGATTTTTCAAATATGATTCTCGAAATTGACCAAATTGTAAAACCAAATCTTACAATTGTCGATGCGGTTGACGCAATGGAAGGAAATGGTCCAACTGGAGGGACTTCTCATCCGCTTGGAATAATTCTTGGCTCAAAAGATATGTACACACAAGATTATTTTGCAACAACTTTGATGAAACTCGACCCTTCCTCAATCGTTATGATTCGTCAAGCAATCGAAAAAGGACTTGCACAACCTGAAAAAATTGAACTTCGTGGAGATTCAATTCCAGAAAATCTTACACCTTTTCAAATTCCAGATTCTATAAAACTTGATTTTTCAAATCTTATGCCAGGCATGCTCGGAAAATTGTTTGCAAAAATCTGTGCAAAAGTTTTAAAATCTTTTCCTAAAGTTGATAATCAAAAATGTGTCGGTTGCGGAAAATGTGCAGAAAGTTGCCCTGAACATATTATTAAAATCAAAAACAAAAAGGCAATTTTCAAACGAAAAGGTTGTATCTCCTGTTTTTGTTGCCAAGAAATGTGTCCAATGAAAGCAATTTTTGTAAAAAAAGCTCTTTTATAAATTAATACGATACTTCTTCATTTTCATTCTTCATTTAGGAGCGTCGTATTTTCTCTTAAAAAATAATTTGTATTTTGTGCAATTATTCACTGATATAAACGAACATAATCGACTTCCATCGTACATTTATTGATTTCCTTGTCGACATCTCCACCCAAATTTCCACCCATTGCAACATTCATAATAATATGAAATGGTTGGTCAAACGGCCAAGCCATCCAACTATTTTCTTCGTTGTGAGGATTTCGATAATCACATAAAACTTTTCCGTCAAAATACCAAGTAAGACCTTCTGGAGTCCAATTAATCGCATAAGTATGCCATTTTTTGTCCATCTTATTTATTTCTGTTCCAACAGAAATAATTGGATTTCCGCCATTGCCTGCAAGACAGTGAGCCGTTCCATAAACTTTCTTTCCCCACAAATTTGCAGATGCTTCCATCACATCAATTTCACCACTTCGAGGCCAAAGTCCATACGCATTTTTTTCTGGAAGCATCCAAAGTGCAGGCCAGCAACCTTTTTCTGTTGGAACCTTTGCTCTAAATTCCAAATATCCGTAAGTTATTGTTTTTTTCGATTGTGAAAAAAGTCGCGCGCTTGTCCATTTTCCTTTTTCATTCTTTTTGGCAACTATTTTTAAAGAGCCATTTGATACATAAGAATTTTCGCGCTCTTTTGTATAATTTTGAATTTCGTAGTTTCCCCAACCGTGCGAACCTTCTTTATAATCCCACACAGAAGAATCTGGTTCATCAGAAGTTCCATTAAATTCATCAGACCAAACAAGTTTCATTTCGTTTTTGACAAATTCTGGTAAAGTATCGCCAGAAGTTCCGCAAGATGAAAAAACTGCACAAATTCCTAAAGCAAATGCAGTTTTCAAAATTAATTTAGACATTTTAAAAACTTTCATACCAAATATTATTGCACAGAATTATATTAATAGCAATTTTTTTATTCAATTTAAGATTCTGGCAACGTTATTACTTACAAGTTACCATGCCAGAAAGATTATATAGAAAATCATTGACATCAACTAAAAACTCTCTTATTCTTATTTTTACAAAGTATGCACTTCTTTGCATAAAAAATAACATATTTAGAGGTTAAAGATGAACGCAACTATAAGAACAATTGACCAAATTAAAGCACTTGCTCCAGAACAGTCAAACGGTTCTGTTGTAAAACTCGATGGAGATTTGTGGTATAAGATTGAAAATTATGATTCTATTCCACCTTTCTTTATGACAATTACAAGTTCAAGTGATATTTGGAATTTTATCTGGTCAACAGGGGCTTTAAGTGCCGGAAGAAAAGATTCAAGTTTTGCAATTTTTCCATATTATACCGCTGATAAAATAGATGATTTTAAAAATCAAACTGGTCCATTTTCTGCAATTAAAGTAAAATCGAACGATGGAATTTATTATTGGGAACCTTTTGCTTCAACCCCATCATTCAAAGTAAAGCGAAATCTCTATAAAAACAGTGCTGGGTCTCATATTATTTTTGAAGAAATTAACCCAGAACTTAATTTAACTTTTAAACAAGAATGGACTTCAAGCGATAAATTTGGGCTTGTAAGAATTGCCCGAATCATTAACAATTCTTCATGTGCTCAAGAAATTCAAATTCTTGATGGATGCCGAAATATTATGCCAGCTTGTGCAAATGTTGATTTACAGAACAATTCAAGCGTTCTTCTCGATGCTTACAAAAAAACAGATTTAGATTCTTCAAGTCGACTTGCAATGTTCAGTTTGTCAAGCATTTTAACCGACAGAGCCGAACCATCAGAAGCATTGTGGGCAAACACTTGTTGGTTTAACATTGATGCGCCTGTTTACCTTGATAGCGCAGTTGAAAAACAATTTATGCAAGACAATTCTATTTCTCAATCGATTCCAGAAATTAAAGTTCTTAAAGGAGCTAGAGCATCTTGCACAATTATTAGAACTTTAAAACTTGAACCAAATCAAGAGGAATCTTGGTATCAAGTCTTTGACACAAAACTTGAAATTTCAAAAATCAAAAATCTCCAAAAAAAATTAGCCGACAGAAAATCTTTGACAGAAGAACTTGAAAAAGACATCCAAGATTCTAAAGCACTTTTAGATAAGTATGTTGGCGATGCAGACGGAATTCAAAATACGGCCGATAGTATTGCTTGTATGCATCACAAAGCAAATGTAATGTTTAATATTATGCGTGGCGGAGTTTTTGTAGAAAACAATACAATTCACAGTGCAGATTTTCTCAAGTTCATTCAAACTAGAAATACTAATGAATTAGACGCTGCAAAAACTGTTTGTTCAAAAGAAACATTCTCTTACAAGGAACTCGGGGACAAAATCAAGGCAACTAAAAACGAACAACTTCATAGACTTTATCTTGAATATCTTCCGCTTTCTTTCTCTCGACGACATGGAGATCCAAGCAGACCTTGGAATAAATTCTCAATTAATCTTAAAGACAATCTCGGCAATCCTATCCTAAATTACGAAGGAAACTGGCGTGATATTTTTCAGAACTGGGAAGCACTTGCAATGAGTTATCCTTCTTACACTGAAGGAATGATTGCAAAATTCGTAAATGCAACTTCTTGCGACGGATTTAATCCTTACAGAATTACAAGAAGTGGGCTTGATTGGGAAGTTCCAGAACCAGACAATCCTTGGAGCAATATCGGTTATTGGAATGACCATCAAATTATTTATCTTGCAAAACTTCTTGAACTTCAGGAACAACTTGAACCAGAAGTTTTAACTTCGCTTTTGAACGAACCATTGTTCTCAACTGCAAATATTCCATATCATATTAAACCTTATGCCGAAATCGAAAAAAATCCTCGCAATACAATCGATTTCGATTATGACTTAAACAACAAAATTATTGCTGACCAAAAAAAATATGGAACAGATGCAAAACTTATGGGAAAAAATGGAAATCCTTATCTTGTAACTTTGACTTCAAAACTTCTTCAACTTGTTCTTACAAAACTAGCAAACTTTGTACCAGGCGGTGGCGTATGGCTTAATACACAGCGCCCAGAATGGAACGATGCAAACAATGCACTTGCAGGTTACGGATTATCAATGGTAACAACTGCTTATCTTCGACGCATGATAAGTTTTCTCAAAGAACTTTATAGCAACGACGCTAATCTTGATTTTGCTATTCCAAAAACTGAAAAAACTTTCTTTGATGAAATTTTAAAGATTTATAAAAACACTTCGCCAGAAGATTCTCAAGATGATAAAGTTCGTGCACAATTCACTCGTGCGTGTGGTGTCGCTTTTGAAAAAGAACGAATGTCATTCTATAAAGATTATTCTCTTCTTACAAAAACAACTTCTCTTAAAAAAGATGAACTTCTTGCAGCACTTGATATTTTCCTTTCGCATTTGGAATATTCAATTAAATTGAATAAAAAGAGTAACGGAATTTATCACTCATACAACACATTGGCAATTAATAAAGATTCAATGAAAGTTAATAATCTCCAAGAAATGCTCGAAGGTCAAGTTGCAGTTCTTTCAAGTAAAATGCTTTCTCCAAAAGAAGCGTGCGAATTGTACGATGCGCTCAGAAATAGTGCGATGTATGAAAAACGACAAAATTCTTATATGCTTTATCCAACAAAAGAACTTCCAGATTTTGTAACAAAGAATTCTGTTTCAAAAAGCGAAGCATTAAAATATCCTGCACTTAAAGAAGAACTTGACAAAGGTTACACAGCGCCAGATTCAAATTGTCTTATTTACAATGACAGTTTAGATGAATCACTTTGTCACTTTAATCCAGACTTTAGAAATGCGGAAGTTCTCACAAACGCTCTCAATGCAAAAAAAATTGACAAAGAACAACAAGAAGGAATTTGTGCTCTTTACGAATCAACTTTTCATCACAGTTCATTTACAGGTCGTTCTGGAACTTTCTATGCTTACGAAGGAATTGGTTCAATTTATTGGCACATGGTTTCAAAACTTTTACTTGCAATGCAAGAAAACTTTGACGTCGCTCAAGATGGTAGCGCAGAAAAACAAGAACTTGCAAAAGCATATTACGAAGTTAGAAATGGCTTGAGTTTTAACAAAACGCCAGAACTTTACGGAGCTTTCCCTATTGACCCATATTCACACACGCCAAGCGGACAAGGTGCAAAACAACCGGGAATGACAGGACAAGTAAAAGAAGAAGTTATCACTCGCTGGGGCGAACTTGGAATAAAACTTAAAGACGGAAAACTTTATATCAAACCAGATTTGCTTTGTAAAAAAGAATTTGCAGAAGATGGAACTTTGAGTTTTACTCGTTTTGCAATTCCATTTACATACAAATTAAATGAAAGTGCTGACAAATGTTCTATTGATGTTGATGGAACAACTTTTGAAAACGCAATCTCAAAAGAATTTGCAGAAAAACTTTTTGCTCGTAACGGCGATATAAAATCAATAACTGTCGAAGTTCCTGCAAAATTCGTTTTGAACTTTTAACAACTAAAAACTGATTCAATATTTTACCTGTGTATATTGAAAAATGTACACAGGTTTTTTGCTACAAAATATATGAAGTACAAACTTGTAATTTTTGATTTAGACGGCACAATTTTAGATACATTGGACGACCTTACAGATTCATTGAATTATATTCTTAAGAAAAATGATTTTCCAATTCACACAAAAGAAGAAGTTCGTTTTTTTGTCGGTAACGGAATTCCAAAACTTATAGAACGGGCACTTCCAAAAGATTCTAGTCAAAAAATCCAATCTGAAATTTATGAACAATTTTGCAACTATTATGAATCTCATTCCCAAATTAAAACTCAACCTTACGATAAAATTCCGGAACTTCTAAAAACACTCAAAGATTTAAAAATCAAAATCGCAGTAAATTCCAATAAAGCAGAAAACATTGCAAAACAAATTTGTGATTCTTACTTTCCAAAACTTATCGATTTAGTTGCAGGCGGAAGAAAAGGAATCCCTCATAAACCAAATCCCGCTGGCGTAAACAGAATTCTTTCTGAACTAAAAATTGAAAAATGCGAAACAATTTATGTTGGCGATTCTGATGTAGATTTTATGACAGCGGTTAATTCTGGAGTAGATGTAATAAGCGTAGATTGGGGATTTAGAGGAGAAAAATTTCTTCTTGAACATGGTGCAAAAATTGTTGTAAAAACTCCGTCAGAATTGCTTGAAAAAATCATTAAAAACTAAACAGTCGCTTTTTAAATACAATTTGTAAAACAGCAAATTTCATTACAAAAATAAAAAAATATTTTATAATCAAAAAATCATGAATTTACTTTCTATCAGCAATCTTTCAAAACTAGGACGCGAAGAACCATTATTTCAAAATGTAACATTTGGAATAAACGAAGGCGACAAAGTTGCGCTCATTGGACGAAACGGAACTGGAAAATCTACGCTCTTAAATACAATCGCAGGAATCCTTTCTGCAGACGAAGGAACTGTTGTATTAAATAAATCTGTCGCAATTTCCTTTCTTGCGCAAAATCCTGTTTTTGAAAAATCAGATTCAATTCGTGAACACATTTTTAAATCCAAAAGTCCCAAACTAAAAATAATTTCTGAATACGAAGAACTTTGTCTTAATCTTGCGAATCTAAATTCCGTGCAACAAATTCATTACGAAAAAATCTGCGACTTGATGGAAAAACAAGATTTATGGAATTACGAATCTCAGATTTCTTCAATTCTGAGCACGCTCGGAATTTCGGATATGACACAGAAAATGCAAAATCTTTCTGGAGGAATGATAAAAAAAGTTGCACTTGCACAAGTTCTTGTTGAAGATACAAAACTTCTTTTGCTTGACGAACCGACAAATCATCTTGACATTACAACAATCAACTGGCTACAAGATTATCTTAAAAACACAAACAGAGCAATTCTTATGGTAACTCACGACCGTTACTTTCTCGACCAAGTTTGTACAAACATTTATGAACTTGACAATCACAAATTAAAACTCTATCAAGGAAATTATTCAACTTATCTTGAAAAAAAAGAAACCGAAATTCAAATCGCGCAAAACACAGATCGCAGAATTGAATCTGTTCTTCGCATTGAACGCGATTGGCTTTTGCGCGGACCATGTGCTCGTGGAACAAAAGCAAAAGCAAGAATTCAACACGATATGGAATTAATTAATCGTGAAAAATTCCAAGAAGACAAAGGTTTTACATTTGAAGTAAAAGGTCGTCGACTTGGCAAAAAAGTTTTGGAACTTCATTCAATTTCAAAAAAGTTCCCAAAAGGATATGTAAGCAAAGATATTGCAAATACAATCCCAGTAATTAAAAATTTTTCTTATAATTTTACAGCAGGACAAAAAATTGGAATTTTCGGAAATAACGGAAGCGGAAAATCAACATTGCTAAATATAATCTCAGGCGAAATTCTTCCTGACTTCGGAAATGTTGTAATTGGAGAAAACACACACTTTGCTTATTATAAACAAAATCCGATTTTTCAAGACACAAATTTAACAGTTTTAGAATACATAAAAGAAGTAGCAGAAAATATTACAATGAACAATGGAAAAACTTTTTCTGCTGCACGCTTTCTTGAAGAATTTGGTTTTTCAGGAAAAATTCAATATTCGCCTGTTTCAACTTTAAGTGGCGGAGAAAAAAAACGACTTTTTCTTGTTCGACTTTTGATTTCAAATCCAAACTTTTTAATTCTCGATGAACCAACAAACGATTTTGATATTTTTACGATGAATATTTTGGAACATTTTTTGACACAGTTTCAAGGTTGCCTTTTAATCGTAAGTCATGATCGTTTTTTTATGGACAAAGTTGCGGACACACTTTTTATTCTTGAAAACGATGGCTCAATCTCTGGCTTTGTCGGAAAATGTTCTGAATATCTTGATTATCTTGCAGACAAAAAAAAGCAAGATGCAATTCAAGATGCATTGGAAAAAGAAAAAGCAAAAAAGCTTAAAACGCAAAAATCTGATTTTGTGCAAAATCAAAACACAACTTTAAAACCAAAAAAACTTTCATTTAAAGAACAACGCGAACTTGAACAACTCGAATCCGACATCGAGATTTTAGAAACACGAAAAGCAGAATTAGAAAATCTTATGTCAGAACCTGATTATTCAAAGCTGCAAGAATACACAAAAGAATATAATTTAGTCACAGAAAATCTTGAAACAAAATATCTTCGCTGGGAAGAACTTGCTTAATTGCCAAAAAAATTTGTAAATAAAATTTTTGAACTCACGAGCACAATAATAAATACAATGCTTAAAAAAGAAAAATTCATAATAAATTTCTTTCCTTCGGCACCCTCAGAATTCACGTAAAGTTTGTAAGAAATCAAACTTGCAAGCGAAGCAACCAAAGTTCCAAGTCCGCCAATATCAACGCCAATCAACAAATCATTTGTATTTTCGGCAAAAGGATAAAGCAACAGCGTTGCAGGAAGATTGCTAATTACTTGACTTGTAAGAAGTCCGCAAAAAAATTCCCGACCTTTTACTGCATTTTGCAAAATATTTTTAATCAATTCGATATTTTGAATATTCCCTGAAAAAACAAAAAAGCAGACAAAAGTTAAAAGCAACATATAATCAACTTGAAGCAAAATCTTAAATTGAATTGCCATAATGCAAGTTGCAACAACAATTACAAGAATCCAAGTTGGAATTATTTTTAAAACGGAAAGAATACAAACAAAAAACAAAATCAAATAAATAACAGTTCGAAAAATATTCAACTTTACTTTTGTTTTGGAATTTTGATTTTTGTCTTTGCCATCATCTTCAGAAAAAAACTTTTGTTTTATTTCTTCACTTTTAAAAACATTTTTTTTCGGAATTAAAAAAGTGCTTATAAAAATAAGAACAGCACTTACGATTGTATAAGGGAAAACAATTTTACAAAAATCAATTAAATTATAACCTGCTTCCGCCATCTTTGAATACAAAAAAAGATTTTGAGGGTTTCCCATTGGAGTGAGCATACTTCCAAGATTTGCAGCAATAGTTTCAAGAGCAACAACAAATGCGATATATTTTTTCTGCGCACAATTTGTAAGCAACAAAATTGTAAAAGGCACAAAAGTTAAAAGTGCAACATCATTTGTAATGAACATACTAAAAACAAAACACATAAAAACAAGAGAACGACAAAGTGCTCTTAACGAACTTGTAAGCCGACACAAAAATTTTGCGCACTTATTAAAAACACCACATTGTCTAAGACCTGCAACAACAGCCATAAAAGCAAACAATAAAAATAAAACATTAAAATCAAAATAAGTAAAATAATTTTTAGTTGGTTTTACAAAAAAACAACTAATTCCAGCAAGCAAAAATGAAATTACAAAAACGATTTCTTTTTTTACGAATGCTTTTATTTTTTGAACCATTTTAAATTCCTTTGCTAAAATTCTTTTTATAAAAAGTTGCAAAGAAAATAATAAATGTTTATTAATTATTTCACAATATGCTATACTCAATTTATGACTACGGAATTAACAGTTATTATTAAACCAGAAGACGAAAAAAGCAACTTTGCGATTATAAATGAAATTCAACGTGAACTTAAAAAAAAGAAAGTCATTGCAAAACAAAAC
>CAZOTD010000029.1:0-13945 GCA_964582685.1 uncultured Treponema sp.
CCGTTGGAGGATTTATATGTGTGGAATTGTTGGTTATGTCGGAAATAAAAATGCTGCGCCAATTTTAATTAGAGCACTCAAAAAACTTGAATATCGCGGTTATGATTCAGCGGGAATTGCAGTTTATACTGGCGAAGAAATTCTTGTAAAAAAAGCAAAAGGTGCTTTATTAAATCTTGCAGAAAAAATCACAGGCGAAATTATTCCTTACAAACCTACTGACAAAGAATTTGATGCGGCAGAACTTGCCCTTTTTGATAAAACAGAAAAATTTGTAAAAGGAACTTTGGGAATTGGACATACTCGTTGGGCAACTCACGGAGAACCAAGCGATACAAATTCCCATCCACATACAAGCACAGACGGAATAATTTCTATCGTTCACAACGGAATTATCGAAAATTATGCAGAACTTAAAGCAAAACTTCAAGCGGATGGCGTGGTTTTTCAAAGTCAGACAGATACAGAAGTTGTTGCTCAACTTCTTGCAAAGACTTACAAAGCAGAACAAGACATATTTAAAGCAGTAATGAAAGTTCTTAATATGATTGAAGGTTCTTATGCACTTGGAGTGATTTGTAAAGATTTTCCAGATAGAATTATCTGTGCTCGTAAAGAATGTCCTTTAATTATCGGAGTTGGTAAAGGCGAAAATTTTATTGCTTCAGATGTTCCTGCAATTCTTGAACATACTCGTGATGTTTATTATTTGGGCGAAAAAGAAGTTGCAGTTTTGTATACTGATCATGTTGATATGTTTAACTTTGAAGGAGAAAAAATCATCAAGGAAACGCAGCATATTAATTGGGATATGGACGCTGCGGAAAAAGGCGGTTATTCGCACTTTATGATTAAAGAAATTCATGAACAACCAAAAGGTCTTACAGACACAATGCGTCCACGAATTGTCAAAGATAATTCTGGAAAACCAATCGATGTTCATTTTGAAGAAACAAAAATGGACGATGTTTGGCGCAAAGCAAATCGAGTTGTGATTACCGCTTGTGGAACTGCTTATCATTCTGGAGTTGTTGCAAAATATGCATTTGAAAAAATTGCTCGTTTAAAAGTTGATGTAGATGTTGCTTCCGAGTTCCGCTATAGAAATCCAATTCTTGATAAAGATGATATTTTTATTGTAGTTTCTCAATCTGGTGAAACGGCAGATACGCTTTCTGCTCTTCGGCTTGCTAAGCAAAATGGATTAAATGTTATTGCAATTACAAATGTTGTAGGTTCAACTGTAAGTCGAGAAGCCGACAATGTAATTTACACACTTGCTGGTCCTGAAATTGCTGTTGCTTCAACAAAAGCGTATACAACTCAAGTTTTGTGTATGTTCCTTCTCGCAATTAAAGCGGGAAAACTTCGAGGAACTATTTCTGATGAAGAAGTTTCAAAACTTCTTGCAGAACTTGAAACAATTCCTGCAAAAGTTCAACAAATTATTGATAACAAAGATGTTATCCAAAAGTTTGCTTCTCAACAATTTAACAAAGACAAAATTTTTTATATTGGACGTCAGTTTGACAGTGCAACTTCTCTTGAATCTGCCTTAAAACTTAAAGAAGTTTCGTATATGCATTCAGAAGCTTTTGCCGCTGGAGAATTAAAGCATGGTCCGATTGCTTTGATTGATAAAAAAACTTTGGTGGTTGCAATTGCTTCCGAGCCAAAACTTTATGAAAAAATTGGTTCAAATATGGTAGAAGTAAAATCTCGAGGAGCGTCTGTTCTTGTTATTACGCAAGATTCCGGCAATGCGTTTAACGGCAAAGCCGACGAGATTTTTCAAATTCCAGAATGTTCTTCTACACTTGCAAGTTTGCTTACTGTGATTCCTGCTCAACTTTTTGCTTATTATTGTTCTGTTCTAAAAGGAATTAATCCAGACAAACCAAAAAATCTTGCAAAATCAGTTACTGTGGAATAGTTGATTTTTGAATTTGTTTTTGGTTCTGGAGTTGTTTCTGTTGACAAGAACATAAAGCGATTGTATATTATAATTTATAAGTTTCTTTTTATAGAAACGTATCTTGAAAATAATTAATTCACGAGGTTTTAAAATGAAAAAAATAATTCTTGCACTTGCGACAGTTTGCGTTCTTTTTTCATCATGTACAAAAAAATCATCAAAGACGATAATTGGAATTGCCAAAATTGTTCAACATCCAGCACTTGATGACATTGAACAAGCAATTATGGACGAAATAAACGAGAACGGTTACGATGTTGAATACGATTTACAAAATGCCAACGGCGATGTAAATACAGCTGCTCAAATCGCAAACCAATTTAAAGTAAAAAAAGTTGATGTTGCAGTTGGAATTGCAACTCCAGTTGCTGTTGCGTTGGCAAACACACTTAAAGAAACGCCAGTTGTTTTTGGAACTGTAACTGATCCAGTTGGTGCAGGTCTTGTTGATACAGTTGAACATGGAAAAAACAATGTAACTGGAATGAGTGACCAAATTCCTACAGTAGAACATATCAAACTCTTTGCAAAACTTGCCAACCTTAAAACTTTAGGTTACATTTATTGCAGTAGCGAAGCGAATTCAGTTTCTTCCCTTGAATTAGTAAAAAAAGGTTGCCAAGAAGCAGGACTTGATCTTGTTACACAGTCGGTTACACAATCAAGTGAAGTAAAGCAAGCAGTAGAAACAATCATTAATCGTGTCGATGGAATTTATCTTACAACTGACAATACTGTATTTAGTGCAATTGCAACACTTGTGAATGTTGCACAAAAAGCAAAAAAGCCTCTTTTTTCTGGAGATGTAACTGCGGCAAAAGACGGTGGAATTTTTATGGCAAGTGGCTTTAATTATTACAAAGCAGGTCGTGCAACTGGCGAAATTGTTGTTCAAATTCTTAAAGGAGCAAAGCCTGCTGATATTCCTGTTCGATTTATGACAGAACCATCGGATTCCGACCTTCTTATTGATCTTGATAATGCAAAGCTTTGTGGAATTTCTCTGCCTGAAGATTTAATTGCTTCAGCAAATATGATTTTTGAAAACGGTCAACTTATTCAAAAATAAATCAATTACTGTAAAATGTGATATATGCTGAATTAGTTGGTAAAAATTCGCTATTGCAAATTTTATAAACTTCAACTTTATCACATTTTAAGGAATTTTTATGATTTGTAGCATTATAATTGAAGGCTTAATTTATGGAATTATGGTTTTAGGCGTTTTTATGTCATATCGAGTTTTAAACTTTTGTGATATGACAGTTGATGGCGCATTTCCAATGGGCGGTTGTATTTTTGCCGCTTGCATTTCTGTGGGAATAAATCCAATTTTGGCACTTGTTTTTGCTTTTTTTGGTGGAATGGTTGCCGGACTTTGCACTACATTAATTTACACAAAACTTAAAATTCCAGATCTTCTTGCCGGAATTCTTATGATGACAATTTTATATTCCGTGAACCTTAGGATTATGGGAGATCGTGCAAATATTTCATTTTTGAATATTTCAACGCCATTTTCAAAAATGAATGATTTTATGGCCAAGTATTTTCCGACTTTTCCTGAGCAACTTGGAATTTGTATTTTTCTTATAATTTTCGTTTTAATTCTCAAAGGAATTATGGATCTTTTTTATCACACAGATCTCGGACTTACAATGGGTGCACTTGGAGCAAATCAACAAATGATTATTTCGCAAGGTGTAAATCCACAAGTTGTACGAGGTATTGGAGTTTGTGTTGGCGATGGTCTTGCCGCTATTTCCGGGGCGCTTGCTGCAATGTATGCAGGATTTGCAGATGTCGGAAGTGGAACAGGCGTAATTGTAAGCGGACTTGCTTCTTTGATGCTTGGCGAATTTATTATTCGTTCTAACAAAATTACAATTCAGACGCTACGAGTTCTTCTTGGTTCTATCATTTATCGTGCAATTATGTATATCGGAAGAAGTTACGGATTTGTAATCGGACTTTCTTCAAATGACCTTAGAATGATTACGGGACTTTTAATTATTATATGTCTGATTATTTCAAAACGAGGAAATAAAAAATGCTAATCCTTGAAAACATCGGAATAATTTTTAACGCAGGAACTCCAGATCAAAACGAAGCACTAAAAAACATTAATCTCAAAATTAATGACGGAGATTTTATTACTGTAATTGGTTCTAATGGTGCTGGAAAATCAACTTTGTACAATGTTATTTCTGGAAATATGCGTCCAACTTCAGGAAAAATTTTTCTTGATGAAAATGACATCACGAACCAACCAGAATACAAACGTGCAAAATATATTGGGCGGATTTTTCAAAATCCACTTTTAGGAACAGCTGGCAAAATGTCTTTAGCGGACAATATGATGATTTGTAGTGAGAAAGGCTGGAAAGGTCTAAAAATCAGCCTTAACAAAAAACGTCGTCGAGAATTTCAACAAGAATTAAAGAAACTTAATATGGGACTTGAAAATCGTCTAAATGATAATGTAAATCAATTTTCTGGCGGACAAAGACAAGCATTAACGCTTTTGATGGCAGTAATGTCTAAACCAAAAATTCTTCTTTTAGATGAACATACTGCTGCTTTAGATCCGACAAATGCCGAAATTGTAATGCAACTGACTCGCGAGTTTGCACAAATATATAACTTGACTGTAATGATGGTTACTCACAATATGCAACAAGCACTTGATTACGGAAATCGACTTCTTATGATGGATAAAGGCGAAATTATTTTAGATATTTTTGGTGAAGAAAAGAAAACTCTAAAACTCGACGACTTAAATGAAAAATTTAAAGAAATCCGAAAACATAGCATTATAAATGACGAAATGATGTTGCAATAAACAGAAGAAAGACAAAACTTTTTCGTTTTGGATTTTCTCTAAAGACAAAATTATTTTAGTTTTTCAAGTTCA
The DNA here is from genome assembly GCA_964582685.1 of uncultured Treponema sp. Classification (GTDB taxonomy): domain Bacteria; phylum Spirochaetota; class Spirochaetia; order Treponematales; family Treponemataceae; genus Treponema_D. The sequence continues at coordinate 4,890 of CAZOTD010000029.1, forward strand.
TCTAGCCACACGCAAACCATTGCATCACTTGGCATTCGCCAATCACCTCTTGGCGACAAATTGATTGTGCCAACTTTTGCACCATCTGGCATACAACTTCTTTTGAATTGTTGAGAAAAAAAACGTTGATAAAAAATTTTAAGCCATTTCAAGAGTTCATCATTTTTATATGGAAGATTTGCGTTTTGTGCAAGGAAATAAATTTTGGCAGGACTAAATCCGAATCGCAAAAGATAATACAAGTAAAAATCGTGAAGTTCATACGGACCGACAAGATTTTCTGTTATCTGAGAAATATTTCCATCATTTGGAGGAAGAAGTTCTGGTGAAACAGGCGTTTCGAGAATATCTTTAAGAACTGCAGCAAAATTTTTATTTTTAGCATCTTCAGAATCTGTTGCAAACCATTCAACAAGATAACGTACAAGAGTTTTCGGAATTGAACTGTTCACTCCGTACATCGACATTTGATCGCCATTGTAAGTGCACCAACCAAGTGCAAGTTCAGAAAGATCTCCGGTTCCAATTACAATCCCATTTGTTTTGTTTGCATAATCCATAAGCACTTGAGTGCGTTCTCGTGCTTGACAATTTTCATAAGTTACATCGTGAATGTTTTCATCATGTCCAATATCGAAAAAATGCTGTCGAACAGAATCTGCAATTTTTATTTCTTTCAGCGTTACACAAGATTCTTTTGCAAGTGAACAAGCGTTTTGATAAGTTCTATCAGAAGTTCCAAAGCAAGGCATTGTGATTGCAGTAATTTTCTCTCGGTTAATATTGCATAAATCGAATGCTCGACAAGTTATCAAAAGTGCAAGAGTAGAATCAAGTCCTCCAGAAAGTCCAATTATTGCGGACTGACAATTAATGTGACGCAATCGTTTTGCAAGTCCGTGTGCTTGTAAAGAAATTACTTCAAGACATCGTTTTGTCCTAGTTTCCTTATTAGAAGGAACAAATGGATGTTTATCAATATAACGATTCAATTTTGAGAATTTCTTTTTTAAAGTCAAATCCGTTTTTATAATTAAATAATCTGAATTAAAAATTTTATTATTCACGGAAAAACCAAAACTTGTTGTACGACGGCGTTCTTGACAAAGTCGCTCAACATCTATGTCAGCAAAAATTGTTTCATTTGTGAACAAGGAACTTTCGGCAAGAAGCGTTCCATTTTCGCAAATAAGGCTGTGTCCTGAAAAAACCATATCTTGCGTTGATTCATCTTTTCCAGCATTTGCATAAAGATAAGCACAAATTGATTTTGCACAATGAGATTTTACAAGATTTTTCCGATAATCTGCCTTGCCGACAATTTCGTTCCCAGCTGATAAGTTTGCAATTATAGTTGCCCCTGCAAGAGTATGTTTGCTCGATGGCGCAATTGGAACCCAAAGGTCTTCGCAAATTTCACAACCAATTGTTATGTTTTCATCATTTTGGTCTTGGATTAAAATGTCTGTTCCAAAAGGAATTTTGGTAAAACCTGCAAAATCAATAATTTGAGTTTTCATATTTTGTTCAAAAGGAGTGAATTGTCGGCGTTCATAAAATTCACTATAATTTGGAAGATATGACTTTGCAAAAAGCGCTAAAAGATTTCCGCCTTTAAATGCTGCGGCGCAATTATAAATTCCTTCTGTACGAACAACTGGGAGCCCTACAAAAATTAGCGAATCAGTTTTTGCTGTTTCTAAAATTATTCGTTTAAGTTGTTCGATTGCAGAATTTTGCAAACTACGTTGAAAAAAAAGGTCGCCACAAGTGTAACCTGTAATACTTAATTCTGGGAATACAATAATCGAAGCCCCTTGATTTGCTGCTTTTTCTGCTTCTAAAATAATTTTATCAGCATTAAAAACACAATCACAAACTTTCATTTCTGGGCTAACACACGCTGTTTTTATAAAACCAAAATTCATAATTTAAAATCCTTGTTGATATGTTTCTATTATAAATATGAATTGGCTATTTTTTCAATAATAAGATTTTGCAAAAAATTAAATGTAATAATCGTAACCAGCAAAAGCACGATTTTTTTCAACAAGTTGCTCAAGAGTAATTCCATCAACAAAGTCTTGAATAACTTTGTCAAAACTTTTCCAGAAAATTTCGTTTCCGACATTACTGACAGTGTTGTTTTCTGCATCTGCTCTTGAAGTTAATTCGCCTTCTGTTGTTCTTAAAATTTCTCCAATGGAATATTCTCTTGCTGGCTTTGCTAATTTATAGCCACCATTGTTTCCTCGAAGACTTAACACAAGTCCTTTTTTGCTAAGTAGAATTAAAATTTGTTCGAGATATTTCACAGAAAAATTGTGCCGATGAGAAAGCAATTTCAAAGAAATGTATTTGCCAGATTCTACTTCTGCAAGGTCTGTCATAATTAAAAGTGCGTACTGTCCTCTTGTTGAAATCCTTAACATTTTTTCTTCCTTGATTCCGTAATTTTATTTGCTACCGAAAACTTTATAAAGGCTGTCCATCGCTTCTTTGATAACGATTCTTGGTGAAGCAATATTCAAACGTTGATAACCTTTTCCTTCTTCTCCGAACATTGTTCCTCGATCAAGCCACAATTTCGCTTTATTTACAATTAGATTATCAAGTTCATCATCGCTCAAACCAAGCGCATTAAAATCTAGCCATAAAAGATAAGTTCCTTCTGGTTCAATTAATTTTATTTTTGGAATTTTTTCGTGAAGATAATTTCGAACAAATTCCAAATTTTTGGCAAGATATTTTTTTAATTCCGAAAGCCAGGCAAGCCCATTTTTGTAAGCAGCAACAGTTGCCACAAGTCCGATAATATTTGGTTCATCGTAACCAGTTTTGCTTTTTTCGCGTAGAACTTTTATACGAAGTTTTTCGTTTTTAATAAAAATCGTAGAAAACTGCAGTCCAGCAAGATTAAATGTTTTTGTTGCAGAAGTTGCAACAATTGAATTTTGAGCGGCTTCTTCGCTCAAAGTTGAATAAACTGTGTGTTGATTTGGCGATAAAATAAAATCGTTGTGAATTTCGTCTGAGAATACGAGCACATTATTTTTTAAACAGATTTCGTTAATGCGCTTAAGTTCTTTGTGTGTCCAAACTCTGCCTACAGGATTATGAGGTGAACAGAAAATAAAAAGCTTAATATGATTGGCAAGAATTTTGTTCTCAAAATCATCAAAGTCAATTTGCCATTTTCCATCTTTTTCGAATAATGAATTTTTTACAACTTTTCTATTGTTCTGCTCAATTACATTTTTAAACGGATAATAAACAGGCGTTTGGATAAGAACAGATTCTCCAGGCTCAGTGAACGCACGAATTGCAAGTGCAATTGCAAAAACAACTCCTGGCGTATTTATAATCCATTGAGATTCAATTTCAAAATTGTGTTGAAATTTCATCCACTTTTTTACTGCGTTATAATAATCTTGATTAGGAACGCTATAACCAAAAATTCCATGTTTGGCTTTTGCCTTGATTGCATTTTGAACACATGCAGGAGCTTTAAAATCCATATCTGCAACCCAAAGCGGAAGAACATCTGAAGGTTTTCCTCGATGAGTTGCTAAATCAATTTTGATTGCGTTTGTGTTTTTTCTGTCTATAATTTTGTCAAAATTCATTTTCTAGTTTTCTCCAATTGCTTGTTCAAGATCTGCAATAATATCTTTTGCATTTTCAATTCCGATAGAAAGTCTTAGCAAAGTATTTGTGATTCCTTTTTTGTTTCTTTCTATTTCTGGAACTTCGGAATGAGTTTGCGTTGCCGGATATGTAATCAATGTATCTACGCCGCCAAGACTTTCTGCAAAGTGAATGATTTTAACTGATTTTAAAATTCGCTTTACCGTTTCTTCTGAATCAACATAAAATGAAATCATACTTCCAGAATTTTTTGCTTGGCGTTTGTTGATTTTATAACCAGGACATTCCTCAAGACCAGGATATAAAACTTTTTTGACAAACTTATTTTTCTTTAACGCTTGAGCAACTTTTTTTGCATTTTCGCATTGGCGGTCAAGTCGAATAGCAAGCGTTTTAATTCCTCTGATAACAAGGTAACTATCAAATGGAGAAATTCCAGAACCTGTAGTCTTTGTGATTGTAGTTAAGGCTTCTGCAATTTTTTCATTGTTCGTTGTTACAAAACCTGCAAGGCAATCATTGTGCCCACAAAGAAATTTAGTTCCGCTTTGAACAACAACATCTGCTCCAAGAGCAAGTGGCTGTTGAAGATATGGCGTTAAAAAAGTGTTGTCGACAATGCAAAGAAGTTTATTTTTATGCGCAAGATTTGCTGCTGCTTTGATGTCTGTGATTTTCATCATAGGGTTGCCTGGAGTTTCAAAGTAGAGAATTTTTGTAGTTGGCAAAATTGCTTTTTGAATTTCATCAAGATTGCTTGTATTAACATAAGTTACAGATAAGCCCAATTTTTTGCAAATTGTATTAAATAAGCGTTCTGTTCCTCCATAAAGATCATCGCTTGCAATAATATGAGTTCCTAATTCAAATGTATCAAACAACGCAGTAATCGCTGCCATTCCTGTTGTGTATGCTGAGCAAAAACGCGCATTGTCAAGAGAAGCCACAAGGTTTTCAAGATAATCACGTGTCGGATTTTTTAATCTTCCATAATCATAACCTGTTGATTTTCCAAGTTCCGAATGTGAAAAAGTTGCAGAAAGATAAATTGGCGTTGTAATAGAACCAGTATTGTCGCAATTTTCGTAATTTGGTTTTCCAGTTACACAAAGGGTTTCGATTTTAAGTTTAGTATTTGAAATGTCGGTCATATTTTGTTCCTTATAAAAAAAACGGAAATTATCCGCAAATCTAAGATTAAATTATTTACATTTACCTAGTTTGTCAATAGGGAAGAATGTAAACTCGGTTTTTTTCTGTATTATCAAATATTTTACGCAAATGAAGAATTTTATAATTTCTTAAAGAAGAAGAAAAATATTTTAATTTACCTATTGACATAGTAGGTAAATTAGTTTTATACTTTCCCTTGTTCATTGAACTTGATAAAAACTTTGCCTAAAATATGACATAAGTTTTTATCTAAAGTTTGCGTTGCAAACTTTTTACTTAACTTGCGATTTTCACTTCGTTTGAAAATTGCACTAAAAAAATGTTTGCAAATTGATATTTGCTTGCATTTTTTATAGGAGATTTTTATGGCAAAGATTTACACTTCAGCAGATCAACTTATTGGACACACGCCACTTCTTGAGTTATCAAATATCGAAAAGGAATTTGGTCTCAACGCAAAAATTTACGCAAAGCTTGAGTATTTTAATCCAGCAGGCAGCGTAAAAGATCGTATTGCAAAAGCAATGCTCGATGAAGCAGAAAAAAGTGGCAAACTCAAACCAAATTCCACAATTATTGAACCAACTTCTGGCAATACAGGAATTGGACTTTCTTCTGTTGCTGCCGCTCGCGGTTACAAAGCAATTATTGTAATGCCCGAAACAATGTCTGTAGAACGTCGCCAGATTATGAAAGCGTATGGTGCAGAACTTGTTCTTACGGAAGGTGCAAAAGGAATGAAAGGTGCAATTGCAAAAGCTGAAGAACTTGCAAACCAAATTCCTGACAGTTTTATTCCTGGACAATTTGTAAATTCTGCAAATCCGCAAGCACATTTTGAAACAACTGGACCAGAAATTTTTGAAGACACAGATGGCAATGTTGATTTATTTGTTGCTGGCGTTGGAACTGGAGGAACAATAACGGGCGTTGGAAAATATCTCAAATCAAAAAAAGCCGATGTAAAAATCATTGCTGTTGAACCTGCATCTTCTCCAGTTCTTTCAAAAGGAACACCGGGTTCTCATAAAATTCAAGGAATCGGAGCGGGGTTTGTTCCTGATGTTCTTGATACAAAAATTTATGATGAAATTATCACGGTAGAAAACGATGACGCTTTTGCATTAGGAAAACTTGTTGGCAAAAAAGAAGGCGTTCTGGTTGGAATTTCCTCTGGAGCAGCTTTGTGGGCAGCAATTGAACTTGCAAAACGTCCAGAAAACAACGGAAAGAAAATTGTAGTTCTTTTTCCTGATACAGGAGATCGCTATCTTTCTACGCCACTTTTTGCAGACTAAGTTTTAAAAAAATCTTTTCTCTTCTTAAAATGTCTGCTATAATTTACTACAAATCTACAAGGAAAGTAGATTTGTAGTAAAAAATATTACTTTCAAAAATTGTTTTTGGTGGAGAAGAAATGATTGTATCAACACGTGGTCGATATGCACTTCGAGTTATGATTGATCTTGCAGAGCATAATAACCAAGAAAGAATTCCACTTAAGGAAATTGCCGAAAGACAAGCGATTTCGCAAAAGTATATTGAAACAATTATGGCTTTACTTTCTAAGAATAATTTTGTAGATGCAGTTCATGGAAAAGGTGGCGGATATAAATTAAATCGAAAGCCATCTGAATATCGGGTTGGAGAAATTCTGCGATTGACAGAAGGTTCTCTTGCACCAGTTGCTTGTCTTACACCAAATGCAGAACCTTGTGCTAGAAAAAGTTTTTGCAAAACACTTCCGTTATGGACAAAACTTGATACACTTGTTGAAAATTATCTTGATAGCGTTACACTTGCAGATTTGCTTTAATAATTATTTGTAAAATTTATTCTAAAAATTTTACAAATATTAAATGCCTTTCAAAAATTCCAAACAAAAAGTTATAGTCAAAATTTATGCCGTTGTAGTTTATTTTCTTAGATGATATATTTCTTCTTATGATTTTAGGATATGTTCTTGGTGCTACTAGCATTTTTATTTGGGGAATTACTTTTGTTTGTACAAAATATTTGTTAGTAGATTTTTCTGCGTTGGAAATTCTTATCGTTCGATTTTTAATTGCATATATAGGTCTTTGGATTATTCATCCAAAAACTATGAAAATTCCTTTTAAAGAAAATCTTTATTTTGCTTTAGCAGGATTAACAGGCGTTGTCCTTTATCAATTTTCAGAGAACATCGCTCTTAGTTATACAAGTGCTTCAAATGTAAGTGTTATAGTAAGCATTTCTCCATTGTTCACAGCAATTATTAATCAGATTTTTTTCAAGGAAAAACATATAACATTTAGATTTTTGGCAGGTTTTCTAATTTGTATAATTGGAATCGCATTTATCAGCCTAAATGGAAAAACCGATTTAAGCATTAATCCAAAAGGCGACATTTTGGCGTTTATTTCTGCATTATGTTGGGGATTTTATTCTCTTTTTATTTCGATACTTAACAGTCGAAACTACGATTCAATTTGTGCAACAAGAAGAATATTTTTCTTTGCACTAATTTTTATGATTCCACTTATATTTGTCGGTTTAAAATTAAATCTTGTAACTTTTAATCTTATCGAAAATTTCAGACGTTTTTCAAAACCGATAAATTGGTTAAATATTTTGTTCTTAGGATTTTTTGCAAGTGGCTTATGTTTTTGGGCATGGAACAAAGCTTGTAACTTAGGTGGAACTGTAAAAATGACAAAAGGGCTTTATTTAATTCCTATTGTTACAATAATTTTTGCATTTATTTTCCTTGGCGAAAAAATCACTTGGATGGGAACTGTCGGAACTTTATTAACAATTGTTGGTTTGTTAATTGCAAAATAAATTGATTGAAAGAAAGTAAGATAATAAAAATTATTTTCCTTCTTTTTAAGTGCTTCGCTTTTTTTACGTCGTGCGGAATTTGTAAGATAATAAAAATTATTTCCCATCTTCCCAAGCATTTTTTATAAGAGAAGAAGCATATTTATCTTGCTTGATGTTTCTTATTGAGTTCAAAAGGAATGCAATAAAGATAAAAACAAATAAAGAAAAGAAATTACAAAGACAATTAAAGTTCCAATAACAATAAGTTTTCGATAGCGAATTAGTACTGCAAATAAGTCAATCAAAGAGATTTCATCATTTTCATTTACTTCGGTATTATTTAACTCTTCCATACTTGAAGTAGTTTATCACTTGTTTTTGTAAAAATCAAGATTATATAATTATATTGCAATCACATAAAATCTAATCAAAAATTGTTCTAACATTTTTATAACAAAATCTACAAAATAAATTCAATGTTTTATCGAACAAATGTAAGAACGGATTTTTCATTTGCGTTTGTAATTTCTAAAAGTTGATTTCCATTTTCTTCATAAGTGCGAGCATTAGTAGCTCCAGTTAGACATTTTAAAAAATTGTTTTCAAATTGCATATCATCAAGCGAACCTGCCATTTTTGTAGAACCAAAATTCGATGTGGTTTGAAGTTTAGTTCCTTTTACAGAAATATTTCCAAAATATGAATTAACACCAGAATTTCCATTTATGGAATAAGAATCTTCAGATATTTTTTCAAATGTAATATTTGAAACGGCAAGTTGTTGACTTTTTCCTTCGATAGAAAAACTGTAAATTGACCAAGTTCCTTCTGGTTCTAAAGTATTGTTTGAACAACTTGTAATTGCAAGTAAGACAAACATAAATAGTAAAAATGATTGTGCTTTGAATTTCATGTTTTCTCCCATATATTATTTTAAGCAACTGCATTTGCTTTGTTTGAAAATTCGATGATGAGTTTTGACACACGTCGAAGTGTATTTGAAATTCGAATTTTGTAACGCCTTACGCCAGTTCCTATAATTGGCTCCATCGATTGATAAAAAAAGTTTAAAGCATTTACGCAAGTTGCAAGATTTTTTTTATCATCGGGATTAAGTTTTTTTGTATCAATTTTTTTTATTAGTTCGCTGAGTTTTGAATAATCATGTTGCCATCGTTCAACGATTCTTTTTGAAATTGGAGAAAGTTTTCTTCCGTTTTGAAGAAATTTATTCATTAAGAAGCGTTGATAAATGCGATCAATAAATCTGATGAAAAAAAGAGCTATAATAACGATTGAAAAATATAAAAACATTTTATGGGTTTAATAAAAAATTATACCGTTATTCTTAGGCAAATTTTTATCGTTCTCCTAATAGAAAATCTGTAAGCAAAGTTTATCATGCTTTCATTTATTAATTAGTATAATAA
>CAZOTD010000030.1:0-13931 GCA_964582685.1 uncultured Treponema sp.
TGGAAGGCGACCACATAATTCCTTGGTCAAAAGGCGGAAAAACAACTATGGAAAATCTGCAAATGCTTTGCCGAGTCTGCAACAACTCAAAAAGCGATAAATAAAAAATTTACAATTCTTTTACATTCTTCTAACCATAATTTCACAACTTTCTGCAACAATTTCACCGTGAATATGGCAGAAACTAAAATCAAAATCGAAAACTTAAATCTTTTTTATGGAGATTTTCAGGCATTGCGTGATATAAATCTTGCGATTTTTGAAAATCAGATTACTGCGTTTATCGGACCATCGGGCTGCGGAAAATCAACTTTGCTAAAATCAATCAACCGCATGAACGACCTAGTTGAAGGCTGTAGAATTACGGGAAAGATTCTCATTGCACAAAACAATTCGGCAGTCAAGCCTTTGGCTTATGAACCGCGTCGAAGCAGTGATGATATTTTAACCGTTGCTCAGCCGCCGAAAACTCAATTCATCAACATCCTTAACAAAAAAACAGACGTAAATCTTTTGCGCAAAAATGTTGGAATGGTTTTCCAAAAGCCAAATCCTTTTTTGATGAGCGTTTACGATAATATCGCTTATGGACCGCGCACTCACGGAATAAAAAAACGTTCTGAACTTGACGAGATTGTTGAAACTTCGCTCAAAAACGCGGCAATCTGGGACGAACTCAAAGACAACTTAAAAAAATCCGCACTCGCTCTTTCGGGCGGACAGCAACAGCGTCTTTGCATTGCACGTGCACTTGCGGTAAAACCTGAAATCATTTTGATGGACGAGCCGACTTCTGCCCTCGACCCGATTTCAACTTCAAAAATTGAAGACTGCATTCTTGAACTCAAAAAAAATTACACGATTGTGATTGTCACGCACAATATGCAACAGGCAGTTAGAGTCAGCGACAAAACGGTTTTCTTTCTTCTGGGAAAAATCATCGAATCAGGCGACACAGAACAGATTTTTTCAATGCCACGCGAGAAAAAAACAGAAGACTACATCACAGGAAGATTTGGATAAAAATGAATTGGGGGAAATGATGAGAAATAAATACGACGAGCAGTTGTCTTGTCTGAACGCAAGTATTCAGACGATGGGAAAAATGATTGAAGTCGCGATTGAAAGCACTATGCTTTCACTTATGGGGCGCGACTTTGAAGCGGCTAAAACTGTGCGTGCAAACGACGAGTCGATAAACGAAATGGAACGCGACATCGAAAACCAGTGCCTAAAACTTCTTCTCCAGCAGCAGCCGATTGCAAGCGACCTTAGAAAAATCACAAGCGCGCTTAAAATGATTACAGATATGGAGAGGATCGGCGATCACGCAGTTGATATTGCGGACTTAGTCTTAAATCTTCCGGATTTAAAATACAGTCAAATGAACGAACTTTGCGAAATGGCGAACAAAGTTCTTATCATGATTCACGAAAGCGTCTGCTCGTTTGTCGAATGTGATTACAACAAGGCAAAAAACGTGATTGTAGGCGATGACAAAGTTGATTTTCTTTACCACACAATAAAAAGCGATTTGATTGAAAAAATCAAAAAAACTGACGAAGGAGAATTAATTTTAGATTATCTTCTAATTGCAAAATACATTGAACGAATCGGCGACCACGCGGTAAATATCGCTGAATGGGTTGTCTTTGCTCTGACGGGAAAAAAGGAGTAGAAAACTTGCATTTTGAAATTCCATCTTATGTTTCAAATTTTATTTTGTTTTGCAATCTTGAAATATAATCTTGAAAAGCAAGAAGAAACTGAATAAATTAAAATTATGATTTATCTGATTGAAGACGACGATTCTATAAGAAAACTTGTTGATTACACTTTAAAATCTCACGGCTACAAAACAGAAAGTTTTGCCTTGCCATCTGAATTCTGGAAATCTGTTCGGAACCAGAAACCTGAACTTGTTCTGCTTGACATTATGCTTCCCGAAGAAGACGGAATTTCAATCTTAAAGAAACTCCGCTCAAATCCTGAAACTTTCGAAATTCCTGTGATTATGCTTACTGCAAAAGATTCAGAATTTGATGTTGTGAACGGACTTGATTGTGGTGCGGACGATTATGTTACAAAACCTTTCGGAATGATGTCGCTTCTTTCGCGCATTAAAGCGGTTCTTCGTCGCTACGAAAAAAACAACTTAAAAGGCAAGGCTACAAAAGAACTTTCTGCCGGAAACATAAATCTGAACATCGAACAGCATAGAGTTTTTGTCGGCAAAAAAGAGATTTTTCTTACTGTAAAAGAATTTGACTTGCTTGCACTTTTGATTGAAAATCGGGGGAATGTTCTGACTCGCGAACGACTTTTAGATTCAATCTGGAAAATCGATGCCGAAATCGAATCGAGAACTGTTGATGTTCACATTCGGACTTTGAGACAGAAAATCGGCGACGACGAAGGAAAAATCATAGAAACAGTCCGCGGAGTTGGCTACAAGATAAACTAATGAAAACTTTAAGAACTTCAATGAACACAAAATCAAAAACAAAATCTCTCACATTCAGAATTTTTTTAAGCATGATTTGCGTCGGAATAATCGTTTATTTTGTCTGCGTTCTGCTTTTCATCTCAAATATGTACAACTATTTTGAAAAACAGATTTTCAATGAACTTGAAACAGAAGCGACTTTCATCGAAAAATATGCAGAAAACTCTGATTTTGAATCGCTTTCCCAATTCAACTCGATAAAAAACCGAATCACTTTGATTCATTCGGACGGAACAGTTTTTTTTGACAACAAAATCGACCCTTCCGTTTTGGAAAATCATTCTTTGCGCACGGAATTTATCGAAGCAAAGGAAAACGGCTCGGCAAAACTTTCGCGCTATTCTTCGACGATGACAAACAAAACTTTGTATTTTGCAAAACTTCTTTCAGATGGCGACATTTTGAGAATTTCGTGCGACCAACATTCTGTCGCTCTTCTTGTTTTTGGAATGAGCCAGCCACTTTTGATTATGCTTGTGATTGCACTTGTCATTTCTGGAATTGCGGCGAGTTGGATTTCAAACAAAATTGTAAATCCGTTGAACAAAATCGATTTTGAAAATCCCGAAAAATCCGAAGTCTATGAGGAACTCAAACCTTTCACAAAACGAATCGCAGAAGAAAATTTTGAAAAAACTCAGCGTGAAGAACTTAGAAAACAATTCACTGCGAACGTAAGCCACGAATTAAAAACTCCGCTTACAAGCATTTTGGGATTTGCAGAAATTTTAAAAAGCGGAACAACCGACGAAAAAACGACAAAAGATTTTGCCTCGACAATTTACGACGAAAGCCAGCGAATGATAAGTCTTATAAATGACATCATAAAACTTTCAAAACTCGACGAAAAATCGATAAGCTTGCAAAAGGAGTCAATAAGTTTACGCGAGATTTCAGAAGAAGCGGCAAATATTCTTTTGGCAAGTGCAAAGTCAAAAAACGTTTCGATAAATGTTTTTGGTGGCGAAGGAAGAATTCTTGGCGTCCGCGAAGTAATTTACGAAATGATTTACAATCTGATTGATAACGCGATTAAATACAATATTCCGGGCGGAAAAATCGATGTTCTTATTGAAGAAAACGCGAACAAAGGCGAAGTTTCTGTTTCTGTAAAAGACACAGGAATTGGAATCGCAAAAAACGAACAAGAGCGGATTTTTGAACGCTTTTACAGAATCGACAAAAGCCGTTCAAAATCAATCGGTGGAACTGGACTTGGACTTTCAATCGTAAAGCATGCGGCAAAATATCACGACGCGACGATAAACTTAAAATCCGAAGAAAGAAAAGGAAGCGAATTCACAGTTGTTTTTTTGAAAGATTCTTAATATTACAAAATTTTGTTAATTTGCCTTTTTAATACTTAAAATCGGGTTCACACAAAAATTCCAATTTATCGTCAGTAATTGGATGTCTAAAACTTAAATAATTTGAATGAAGTAGCAATCGCTGACCTTCTTCTTGATTGCCATAAAGATTATCACCAACAATTGGTATTCCAAAGCCAAGATAAGATGCAGCACAAAGTCTAAGTTGATGAGTTCTTCCTGTTTGTGGAAAAAATTCTATCGATGTAACATTGCGCCCTTTCATTTTCCATACACGAAGTTTTTTCCAATATGTTATACCAAGTTTTCCATATTCTTCATCATAAATTTGATGTGGTCGATTTTCAATGTCAAGGCGAAATTTTAGTTCAAGTTTTCCATCAGAACTTTCTGGAGTAATCGATGGATTTAAATCGTGCTTCCAATTAGGCGAAAGTTTTTGCGCATTATGATTTTCAAAATTACATTTTACACCAAGTACTCCATCAATTATTGCAATGTATTTTTTTTTGACTTCGCCACGTTGAAATTGAATTGAAAGCGCGCGTTGCGACTGTGCATTAAACGCAAGAACAAGCAAGCCAGAAGTATCCATATCTAGTCTATGAACTGATGGTTGTTCTATGCAATTTGGAAAAAGATTTTTTAAACGAGATACAACGCAATCTTGTTTATCTTTTGTTCGGCCGGGAACTGTCAAAAGGCCACTTGGTTTATTTACAACAATTATATTTTCATCTCGATAAATAATTTTAAGTCCAAGAATTGCTGGCAAAATTAAATTACATTTTTCGTCACATGGCGGATAAAAATTTTTGTGAACAAAATGTGAATTCGGTTTTCCCCAATAAAACTCGACAAGACTTATTGGCTGCAAGTTTTTACTGAATGCATAACTTAAAAGTTTTGGTGCACAACAATCGCCAGTTCCAGTTGGCAAAAGTTCTTGATGTTCAAGATTTGAATTAAATTTTATCTGCTGCGTTAAAAAATCAAAATCACGAATTATTCCATCATAACAATAAAATCGATAAAGTGAATAAATTTTTTTTAGCGTTTGATTGCAAAGTGCAATTCGATTGGAATTTCGCTTTTGCTTTTCTTCTTCAGTTTCATTTTCAGGAATTACTGAAAGTTCGTGAATTTTTTTATCGTTTATTGCAACAACTTTGTCATATTCTGTTTGATTCACCAAAGCCAAAACAAAGTCACCATAATTCCACTTTCCTTTGTATTGACCAGAAAATGCTTTTAAAATTATGTCGTCGCAATCAAAAGTTCCATCATCATTTTTTTTGTGGCAAACCAAAATTCCAAACATTCCATTAAAATCTTGCATCATTTTTTTTGATTCAAGTTCTTGAATAAATGAGATTGTGTATGTTTTTGCAAGTTCATCTGGAAATGGATTAAACATATAAAACCGATAAATGAACGAACCTCGACGCAAGCGTTCTAGGTATCGCTCTTTCTCATAAGATATCGCAGTCGGATTTTATACTCTTTTTACGACGCAAGCGTCAGGGTATGAAACCCTCCGCACGAATCAAATCAAAAAACTGAAAAACTAAAAATTAATTTCAGCGCTGAATTACTTTAAAGTTATCGTCAATTGTAAAAACAATTGGTTTATTTTTTGTAAAAAATCCAACTTCGACAACGCCAACTATAGAATTAATTCTATCTTCCATTTCGTTTGGATTAACAGGAGTTTTCCATAAAATATCAAGAATCTGATTTCCGTTGTCGGTAATTACAGGACCACATTTTTTTACGCCTTGTCGCAAAATACATTCAGCGCCAAGTTTTTTTAATTGCTCAACAACAGGAACTCTTGCATCGCCAATAATTTCTATAGGCAAAGGAAATTTTGTTCCAAGCGATTTTACAATTTTTGTAGAATCTGCGACTACAACAAATTGAGTTGAATTATATGCAACAATTTTTTCTCGAAGCAACGCGGCGCCTCCACCTTTTATCAAGTTATTTTCTAAATCAACTTCATCGGCGCCGTCGATTGCAAGATCAAGATGTCCTTCAATAATTTTATCATTCAATGAATAAACAGGAATTTCTAATTCTTCACACAAATTTTGTGTTCCAAAACTTGTCGCTACAGCTTTTATATTTTTTAAAGTTCCATCAACAATTCTTTTTGCAAGATGTTTTACAGCAGGAATTGCAGTTGAACCTGTTCCAAGTCCAATCTTCATTCCAGAAAAAATTTTCTTATTTTCAATTAAAGTATCAATCGCAGTCGAAGCAATTAATTCTTTTTGTTCAGTTTGTGTCATCGTTATAATCAACTCCTGTAAATAATTTAAATTGTCGATAGCCTTGATTATCTAACATTGAAAATCCATTTGCAACATGACAACCAGAAGCAATTGCTCGAGCCATCATTGGTGTAATTTCTGGAGAATAAATAATGTCATAAACATTTTCTGTTCCTGTAAAATCATAAAAATACAATGGATCACTACTTTTAATTGTCGAACCAACAATATTTCCAACTGATGTAGTTTGAACAATAATGTCAGAATACTTTTTTAGTTTACTAATTGAATCAATTGAAAGTTGAGCAAAATCAAAATCATATTTTTCTGCAATACTTTTTGCATTCTCAATTGTTCTGTTGAATATGCATGCTTTGCCACCAAGTTTTTTTATTGCATAAGCGATTGCTCGAGCGGCACCTCCAGCGCCGATAATTGCAACACGACGATGATGAAGTTTTTTAACACCAAGAAATTCTTGAAAAGCAACTGTAAAACCACTTGCGTCGGTATTATACCCAACCCATTTATTATTCTCTTTTACAACTGTATTTGCCGCACAAATATCAGTGACTTCACTGTCGACTTTGTCAAGTTCTGCAAGAACAGTTTCTTTGTGAGGAACTGTAACTGAAATTCCGCTTACACCAACCTTTTCACAAAAATTCATTACATCGTGAATAACTGGACTTCTAATTGGAATATAAACTGCATTCATATTATGTTTTTTATATCCAGAATTATGAAGTTTGGGACTTGATGTATGAGCAAGTGGCCAGCCAGTAATTCCGTAAATTTTTGTATTTTCGTTAAGTTCTCTAAAATGATAAACTTCATTTAAAGTAATCGGATCAAGATGTCCAATTGCAGTTGTATTTGCAATTGTTTCTTCTGGAGAAGTGTATGTAAGAAAAGAATTTGTTTTGTAAGCAAGAATTCTAGAAGGCGTTCCCATTGGTCCCATTGCACAAAGAATGTGATCATATTTCTTAAAATTTTTTGTAACTTCAAATGCGAGTGTAACATCATTTAAGGTTTTTGGCTGAAAAGCAATTTTTGGAATTTCCCAATCTGTTTTTCGCATTGAATTAAATTTTTCTAAAATGTTTTGGACTGGATTAACCATATCATGAAAACTTCTGATAATTTTCGTTCCAAAAGCAACACAAGCATCTTGCAAACTTGGGATATGAAAATCGTCTTCAAAATCAACATACGCAAAATTATTTTTTTCGTCTTGGTCAGCAAAAGCCATCGCCCGAGCAAAAAGCATTGTTCGTGCAGATTCGCCTCCAAAATAAAGTCCTCCGTCAATGCGACGACGAATAGTTAAAATACAAGGAATGTTTGCAAGTCGAGGGAACTGACGGATATAAAGACATTCATCTTCATCAAGATAATCTGCTCTAAGTTCAACAAGATCAATGTAACGTCGATACTTATCGATAATTTTTAGATTTTCCTGAATTGTTTTACAAGTAACTGTAAGACAGATTAATGGTTGGTTCATAATAAATTATTGTATTGAAACACGCTCTACTTCGCGGTCAAGAACACTAAGAATTAAAACAGAACCGTGAGGAACTGCATAAGGAATTGTTAAATCTCCACCAATATGATGAAAAGTCGCAATTCCATAACGAGAACCTTCTTGAGGAATTACATCAAGTTTAACAGGAACCGCATAAGGATATTCCGGAATTTTTGTAGAAAAAATTCCTTGTACATAATTTGTTGTATCTCGAATTAAACTCGCATCAACTGCATCGGCTTCGTTTCTATTTGAAATATCAATAGTTCTTGGCATTTGCTCAGATTCTATTGCATTTGAAACTGGAAGCATTGCAAATTCCAATTGAATGCGTGAATACTCGCCAACTTCATTTTTATTGTTAGGATTTATTTGTTTTACTACAGTACCTGGAACTTCCGAACCAGAAGCAACATGTTGTGTAAAATCAAAAGTCAATTTTGTAGAAGTCATTGCTGTCAAAACTTCTGTTATCGATTTGCCTGTAAAATCTGGAACAGAAACTTTTAGTTTTTGTGGACCACTTGAAACAATTAATTTAAGTTCAATTGGCTGGCTAATCGGAGTTCCTTCAGGCGGCTCTTGTTCAAGAATTGTTCCTGGTAAAGCAGCGTCTTGTTTAAAAATTGGATTTGCAATTGTAAGCGAAGGAATTTCTGCTCCTGCATAAAGAGCATCAAGTGTATTTTTTAGAGCATCAAGATTTGTTCCAACATAATTTCCGACATAGTCAAAAACAACTCCGCGACTAACAACTAGCGTTACACGACTTTCTGCTTTTACAACAGAGCCAGCCTTTGGGCTTTGAGAAATAATTTGCCCAGCTTGACCTGGAATATCTGAATAACGCATTTGAAGGCGTGGATACAATTCCTTTTCTTGTAAAACTAACTGCGCATTAATAAGATTTGAACCAACAACATCTGGAACAAGAACTCGTTCATAACCTTTATTTATGCCAAGGAAAACTACAAGTGCTGCAACGCCCATCATAACAAAAAGTGCAACTGTATACCAAACAAAAGCAGAAGCACAGTTTTGCATTGCATTAAGACTTGCTTTGTAAGAAACTCCAAAGTTTTTTATTTTTTCTTTCAAAGAAATTTTAGCTTTCTTTTCTTTTTTTGCCATTATCTTCACCTTTTATAACACTTGCGAAAAAAAATCTCGAGCAAGATATTTAAAATACCGCTTTACAATATACTTGATTAATCAAGTCACTTCAATAGTGTGCCAACAAAATTGCGTGCACCATTCATAAAATCTTTATATCCCATTGCGTTTTTTCCTTGACGTTGCAATTTTGTTACACAAAGGATTCCATTGCCAGTTTTTATCCAAATTCCTGTTTGTTTATCAAATGCAAAGACAGTTCCAAATGTTGCTTTTTCAAATTCTGATTTATACGAAGAATTTTGAAAAAGTTCATCTTCTTGTTCAATGACTTTTGCTTCAAGAATACGAAGCGTATCGGATTTTCCCAAAGTTTCTGTTATACAAAAAGTTCCTGGTTCTGGACTGTAAGCACGAATTTGTGCTTCTATCTTTGTTGCAGAATTTTTCCAATCAATTTTTCCATCTTCCTTTTTTATAATTTTTGTATAACTTGGATTTCCGATTTGAGTAATTCCAATTGGAATTTGATTTTTATTTTTTATTTC
Source organism: uncultured Treponema sp. (assembly GCA_964582685.1). Lineage (GTDB taxonomy): Bacteria > Spirochaetota > Spirochaetia > Treponematales > Treponemataceae > Treponema_D. The sequence goes on from CAZOTD010000030.1 coordinate 9,303, forward strand.
AAGAAGTAAATCGCAAATTAATTTTGCGCCAACGATTGCTGCGTCGTTTAAAAGCGAACCAGAAGTTTCTGTTCCGTCAAGTTGAACTTTTTGCTGTGCCAAAATATTTCCTGCATCCATTTCATTTGCTAGAGTTTGAATTGTAAAAGCAGTTTCTTGGTCACCATTTAAAATTGCTTCGGGAATTGGAGAACAACCGCGATATTTTGGCAAAAGCGATGGATGAAGATTTATTCCCCCGAACTTAAACATCGACAAAAACTTTGGTCCAAAAATATGACCATAAGCAAAACAAACAAGAATGTCGGCGGACAAAGGTTCAATTTGAGAACGAACTAGTGCGTTTAAATGTTCTGGTGAAAAAACAGGAATTTGCTTTTGCGCTGTTAAATTAAATTGTTTTACAACTTGTTCAACTGGAGTTGGAATTAATTCTTTATGGCGACCTTTTGCAGCAGGCGGATTTGTAAGAACGCCGACAATTTCAAAACCAAAAGCATCAGCATTTTCAAGTAAAATCTTTAAAGTTGTCGAAGCTGCCTCTGGACTTCCTGCATATAAAACTTTTATCATCAGACCTCCAAAATCAAAGTTTGCAAATTCGCTTTACTGAATTTATATTGTGAATTAGAGCAAAATTATTTCTTATTTTCTTTTGCCAATTTTTTTGCAGCGATTTTTCTTTCTTTTGCTTCTTTCGCTTTTTGTTTTTCAAGATAACGAATTTGACGTTTTGCCATTGTCGCTTCTGCTTCTTTTTTGAATTCTGGATCGCCTTTATCGATAAACACAATTCCATTTAAATGATCGTTTTCGTGTTGAATTATTCGTGCTAAAAGTCCATCGGCTTCAAGTATGAATTTTTTTCCATTTTCATCAATCGCTTGAACCTTTACTTTTGAAGGTCGTTTTATATTTTCATAAAGTTTTGGAAGACTTAAACATCCTTCTTCGTAATCGACCAAATCACTCGAAGTCCAAGTAATTTCAGGATTTATAAAAACGCGTCTTATATCGTCATCGGCGATTATAACAAAAAATCTTTTGCCGATATTAACTTGCGGAGCGGCAAGACCAACACCATTTGCATCAATCATAGTTTCAAACATTTCATTAAGCAAAGAACGAAACTCGTCATTTATTTCTTCCGTTTGAACTGGAACTGCAACTTGTCTTAAAATTTCTTCTCCAAGTTTTGTAATTCTTAACATACTTCCTCCAACTAAAATTATTCTTCTAATCTGATTTTTGCAGCATTTGCATGTGCAGCAAGACCTTCTGCATTTGCAAGCGCGATTGCAGCATTTGCAGATTTTTTTATTCCATCAGAATTTTTAACAGCTCGAAGCGTTGTAACTGTTTTTAAAAACATTCTGACACTTAATCCGCCAGAATAATGTGCTGCGCCAGAAGTTGGCAAAGTATGATTAAGTCCAGCAGAATAGTCGCCAAAAACTTCGGCAGAATGATGTCCGATAAAAAGTGAACCATAATTGTTCACAATAGAAATGATTTTATCAAGTTCTAAACCAGTTTCAATAGCAAGTTCAAGATGTTCTGGCGCTTTACGGTTTGCAATTTGTGCTGCTTGTTCAAGAGATTCTGTTATGATAATTCTTCCATAATTGTCGATACTTGCTCGAGCAGTTTCTTTAGTAGCAAGACTTTCAAGTTGAATTTCGATTTCTTCTGAAACTCTTTTTGCAAAATCAGCGTCATTAGTTGCAAGAACAGGTTGGGCAACAATATCATGCTCTGCTTGAGCAAGCAAATCGGCTGCAATCCAACTTGGATTTGCACTCGAATCTGCGATTATAAAAACTTCTGTTGGACCTGCAACCATATCAATGCCGACTTTTCCGTAAACTTGTTTTTTTGCAGCGGCAACAAATTTATTACCCGGTCCAACAATTACATCAACTGCGGGAATACTTTCTGTTCCGTAAGCCATTGCAGCAATCGCTTGCGAACCGCCAACTGCAAATACTTTTTTTACACCACAAATGTAAGCGGCTGCAAGAATTCCTTCGTCGGCATAAGGTTTTGCGTTAATTAATGGTTTTCCTGGAACGCCAAGACCTTGCGCTTTTGCACTTTCTAAGTCGCTTGGATGAATTCGTGGTGGCGTGCATAAAATTATATCTTGAACTCCAGCGGCCAAAGCGGGCGTTACAGTCATTACAACAGTTGAAAGCAAAGGAAATCTTCCTGCAGGAACATAAACACCTGCTTTTTCAACAGGAATTGTTTTTTGTCCAGCAAAAATTCCTTGAGCCAATTCTTCTTCAAAATCGTCAAAAGATTTTCGTTGGCGACATGCAAATTTATATGCAAGATTATGAGAATAACAAATTGCATCATAAGTTTCTGGATTATTTTTTTTAAGTTTTTCAGCAGCTGCTTTGAGTTCACTTTCTGGAATCAAAAGCGATGATGGAGCGGACACATCAAACTTTGTTGCAAAATTCTTCAAAGCCGTATCTCCATTTTTGATAACTTCCTGAATTACATTTTGGACAGTTTCATTTGTTCCTTCAAATTCACGGTTTGAAAACCATTGTGGCTCTAAATCTCTAGCATATAAAATTTTAATCATAAAATGATAATAACAAATTTAAGTGCTTTTTACAATTAACAAAATAGTGCAATGAAAATAGCAAAAATATTATTTGCGCAATCTTTGAAAATAAATTTCAAAAAAGATTTTTAGATTTTGCAATTATTCAAATTCTCTACACAAAAAATATCTTCGAGTTGACATATTTTGATTTTCATATAAAATATCTTCCAAAAGATTAAGATAAAAACTTTGTCTAAAATCGTGCCAAAGTTTTTATCTTAACTTGCAATTATCTTGCGATTTTCATTCCATTACAAAATCGCACCAAAAAGTCAATTCGGAAATTGATATTTCCTCATTGACTTTTCTATGAGAGGAAATTAATAAAAAACAAGGAAATTATTTAAAGATGCAAAAAACATCTGTGCGACGAATTATTTTTACTACTGTTGGTTTTTTGGCAATGTGCGCTATCGTTTTTATTTCTGCACATGAAAATTTTAAAAAAGAGGCAAATTCAACATTACTTGCCCAAACAGAATTAAAAACACTAGAATTTAAATCTAATTTAAATGAACAACTTGCGTTAGTTCGGCAGATGATGCGCTCCCCCACAATTACAAATTATTTAAGCAATCCTGACAATTCAGAAATAAAAGAAAAGGCTTTGGAAGAATTTGAATCGTTTAGAGGTGCATTTTTAAGTAAATCTTTATTTTGGATTTCTGATAAAAACAAAGAGTTTTATTCTGGAATGGAATTTGCATACATTGTCAATCCTTCAGATCCAGCTGAATATTGGTACAACATGACAATGTACGAAACAAAAGAATACAACTTCAATATAAATTACAATCCATCACTAAACGAAACAATGCTTTGGGTAAACGGAGTTGTCCGTGATAAAACAGGAAAATCCATCGGAATCGTTGGAACAGGAATTCCTCTTACTAATTTCATAGACAATATGTATAACGGACTTGAAGAACACATTACTATGTATTTATACAACGATGCACTTGAAATCACAGGTGCTGCCGACCATTCGATTTTAAAAGACAAATTAATAATCAATGAAGTTTTCCCTGATTTAAAAAATGTCAATGTTGTACCAACCGAAACTACAAGTTTTTCTTCAAGTACAATGCAATTTGTTCTTTCGCCATTAGACCTTGTATCTTGGCACATGGTTATGGCAATTGCACTTACGCCAGGATTATTCGCAAAACATGCAATTTCCTCGTTTTCTATCTGTCTTGTATTAGTAATAATTGGAATTGCAATTTTTATTTCGTTAAATCTAATTTCGCAACTTACGATTTTAAAACGTGCAGTCGACAATCTTTCTTCTGGGAATGCAGATCTTACTAAACGAATAACTCTTACAAAAAAATCAGTTTTTAGCGTTTTTAACAAACTTGTAGATAGTTTTAACAATTTTATAATAAAACTTCATGACATTACATCAAATGTAAAACATGCTCAAGGTTCACTTGATAGCAGCGAAAGCAACTTACATAATTGCTCGCAAGATATGTCAGCAGCAATTGTACAAATCAATGCAAATATTGAAAGTGTAGAAAAGGCAATTTCTATTCAAAATATTTGTGTTGAACAAACATCTGGAATTGTAAACGAGATGTCTTCAAATATTGATTCACTTGACAAAATGATTCTTACTCAATCAGAAAGCATAAGTCAGGCATCATCAGCAGTTGAAGAAATGATTGGAAATATTAATTCTGTAAATAATTCCGTTACAAATCTTTCAAATGAATTTGATATTCTTCGTTCAAAAACTGAAAAAGGTGTTTTTCAACAAAGTGAAATGAATGAAAAAATTCTAAAAATAAAAGATCAATCAGTTTTGTTGCAAGATGCAAACACAGTAATTTCTGCAATCGCAGAACAAACAAATCTTCTTGCAATGAACGCTGCAATTGAAGCGGCTCACGCTGGCGAAGTTGGAAAAGGATTTTCTGTTGTTGCTGACGAAATCCGTAAACTTGCAGAGCAAAGCAATTCGCAAGGAAAAACGATAAACGAAAGCCTTCAAAAACTTTCTGCAT